>NZ_JBHXRX010000029.1:0-101601 GCF_042714995.1 Streptomyces sp. NPDC058665 | reverse complement strand
GTCGCCGTGACGCCCTCGAAGCCCTGTCCCGCCAACCCCGCCGCGACATCCGCCGGCAGCGGGACGACCTGGCGGGTGTTGCCCGCGCTGTCGAGCCGGACCAGCTTGTTGCCCGCGCCTGTCGTGCCCTCCACCGCGAGCCAGAAGCCGCCCTGCTTACGGGCGTGGATGCCCTCCGCGTCGTAACCGGTCGGTCGGCCGTCCGTCCCCTTGACCGTCAACGACCGTGCGACGACCGCCGGTTGGCGGGCCGCGTCGGGCCGGTTCTGGAAGACCGGGTAGGTGGCGGTGCGGTCGAAGGCGACCGGCCGCCGCGAATCCTGGTGTGCGCTCGCCGCGCCCGTCCCGGCCAGCAGACCGGCGGCGACCGCCACGGCTACGAGCGCGGCGCAGGTTCTCTTCGGGGGCATTGTTTCTCCGTTGCGGGACAGTGGGAGGCAGGATCGTCCCACCCGCGCGCGAGCACGGAACGGCGTCCGGATGAACAGCCGCGGAAGGTCATCGGGGGCGGTACGCGGCGAGCCGGCGGTCTTCGAGGACCGCCGCGACCACGTACGCGCCGCCGCCCGCGAGGGTGAGGACCCAGTAGAGGCCGGGGGTGCCGAGGAAGAGCGCAGCCGTCGAGGTCAGGGCCAGCCAGACACCGAGGGTGTAGTGGAGCGTGTTGCGGCGTACGGCGCCTTCGGCCAGATAGAGGAGGCCGACGACGAGACCGGAGCCGGTGGGCCAGAGCACCGATTGCAGGTCGGGCAGGTCGAGGCTGTTCGTCAGCCCGGTGATGGCGAGGAACAGCGCGGCGAACGCGACCACCCAGGACGCGCCGAGCAGCTTGCCGGAGAGTATGTCGGGCCCGGTCGCGGCGCGTTGGGCGCGGGCGGCGGCGAGGGTCGCGTTGACGGTGCCGGCCGCGAGCCCGATTCCGAGGAGCGTCATGGGCAGCCAGCCGGGCAGGGCGAGCAGGGGGTCGCTGCCACCGGAGACGGCCGCGGCGCCGTGGCCCAGTACGTAGGCGAGTCCGAAGCTGACGTATGTCGCACGGTTGTCGACCTCGCCCGTACGGGGCGCGCCTGCCGGGGACTTGGGCGTGGACGGTGCGACGGCAGTGGCAATGGACATGGTGGAGACCTCCGGAGTCGAAGTGCGGTGGGGTGCGGTGGGATGCGGTGGGTTTCTGTCCTGTCCACCGGACAGGACCTACGCAAGCGGCCCGCTTCCCAGCCGCCCGATGCGTGACAGCGAGGCCACGAAGGGCCGTACGAGATCGGCGGGCCACGGGAAGGCGTGGGCGATGCTGAGTTGGTGGGCGAGTCCGTGCAGGCCGAGCCAGAGCGCGAGCGCGTCGGCGCGGGGATCGGTGCTGGTGGAGTGCCCGGCGGTGACGCACTCGGCGAGGGTGTCGGCGAGGACGCGCAGCGCCGGCCCGCCCAGAGTGGCGGGGTCGTCGGTGGCCGGGAGTTCACCGGACATCGCGCGATAGCGCTCGGGATGGGCCGCGGCGAAGTCGAGATACGCGAGGCAGGCGGCGTAGAGCCGGTCGCGAGGATCGTCCCCCGCACGCGCCACCGCTGACCGGAGCCGGCCGGACAGTTCGGCGAAGGCTTCGCGGACGATCGCGAGCACGATGGCCGACCGGTCGGGGAAGTGCGGATAGATCGACGGGGCGGTGATCCCGGCCCGCCGGGCCACGGCCCTCAGCGTGACGGCCCGTTGGTCGCCGCGGTCGAGCAACTCGGTCGCGGCGGCCAGGATGTCCGTACGGAGGTTGCCGCCCTGTCCTCGGCGGTTCCGCGAGTGCGTCCGCGCCTTCGGCTCAGCGAGTGCGTCCGCGGGTTCCGCGAGTGGATCCGCGCCGGTGGAGTCGACGGCGCCGATGGCGTCACGCATCCGGGACGAGGATGACCTTGCCCGCGACGGTGTGGGACTCGGCGAGCGACAGCGCGGACGCGACCTCGCTCAGCGGGATCCGCGCGGCGATCTGCGGGGTGAGGACGCCCTCCGAGACCAGCCGCAGCACCTGGGTGAGGTCCTCGCGCAGCCGGGCACGGAAGGTCGCCGGGCGACGCCGGCCAGCCCAGAAGTTGTAGAAGTGCGCGCTCTTGCCGTTGGGCAGGTAGTTCCAGGCGAGGAGCCGCGCGAAGACCTTCAGTACGGGCAGCTGCGAGTTGCCCTCGTCGTCCTTCGTCGCCGCGCTGCCGTACGAGACCAGCGTCCCGCCCTTGCGCAGCAGCCGCCACGACCGCACCAGTCCGGCGCCGCCGACGTGGTCGAACACCGCGTCCACGCCGCCCGGGGCGAGCTCGGCGATCCGGCCGTACAGGTCGGGGTCGCGGTAGTCGACCGGGGTGGCTCCCAGCTCACGTACCGCCTCCTGGTGGCGGGCCGACGCCGTACCGATCACCGTGATCCCGGCGTGGCGGGCGAGCTGTACGAGCGTGGAGCCGACGCCGCCGTTGGCGCCCAGCACCACGATCGTGCCGCCGGAGCGGACCTTGGCCATCCGGTGCAGCATCTGCCAGGCGGTGATCCCGTTGACGACCACGGTCTCGGCGGCGACGGCGTCCACGTCGTCGGGTACCGGGAGCAGGTCATCGGCGTCGAGCAGCAGATGGCTGGCCCATGCGCCGGTCTTGGTGACGGCGGCGAAGCGGCGTCCGGGCAGGGCGGTGTCGACGCCAGGGCCGGTCGCCGTGACCGTACCGACCACGTCGTAGCCCGGTACGAAGGGGAAGGCCGGCTGGTCGTAGTACTTGCCGCGGCGCATCTGCTGCTCGGCGAAGGAGACGCCGGTCGCGTCCATCCGCAGGACGACCTGACCGGCGGCGGGGGGCGGCAGCTCACGGCTGTGGACCTTCAGACCGCTCGGCTCGACCTTGCCGGGCAGGACGATCTCGGTGACGTCGGTGGTGACGGTGCTGGTCATGGGGGGCTCCTCAGGGCTTCGCTCGTTTGCTTACGGTCGTAACACTACAAGCGTTAACTTGAGCCCGCAAGAGAATCCGACGATAAGCTTCGCGATGTAAGGTGACAGGGTGAAGAAGACGACAGCGGAAGCGGATACACCGGCGGAGGAGTCCGCTCCACCGAAACCCGCCCGCGCGCGCAACCGCCGCGGCGAGGGCGGGCGCCTGCGCGAGGACATCGTGGCCGCCGCGGTGGAACTGCTCGACGAGTCCGGCGACGAACGCGCGATCACGCTGCGCTCGGTCGCCCGCCGCGTCGGCATCGCCGCCCCGTCGATCTACCCGCACTTCCCCGACCAGCCGGCCATCATGCTGGCCGTCGTGCGAGGGGAGTTCGCCGACCTGCACAGAAATCTGCTGGCCGCCGTGGAAGCGGTCGGCGACGATCCGCGCGAACGGCTCTACGCCGCCTGCGACGCCTATCTCGACTTCGCGCGGCTTCATCCCGGGCGCTACCGCACCATGTTCGGCGGCCTCTGGCAGCCGACTCTCGGGGACAGCTCCCTGACCCACGACGATCTGGCGACGCTCGGCTCGGACACCATGCAGTTGATGGTCGACCTGTTCGGAGACTGTGTCGCCGCAGGAGAAGCCACCAGCACCGACGTGTCCAGCGACGCTGTGGCGCTCTGGCTGGGCCTGCACGGACTCGCACACCAACGCGCGGTCTCGCAGGCGTTCCCCTGGCCTGACGACATCGCCGACCGCATCATCACGACGCTCGCGCATCTGACCCCACGCACCTGACGCGCACCTGAACGACGGAGAACCGACGGGCCCAAGTCGCGGGTTGGGCCCGGAGCTGGGCCTTGGGGCCCATGCCCGGGAGGGTGTGCCGCCGTATGTTTCTCATGTCGCCAGCGAGACCGGCCAGGAGGAAGTCGGAAGCGCTGGGGACACCAAAGACTCGTACGAGTCGGCCGGAAGACGGCCGGCCGACACACAAGGGGAATCACATGTCGAACGTCACGCTGAAGGCCGCCACCAACGCCAAGCTCTACGTCGGCACCTGGGCGAACACCGCCGTCTCCGCGATGAAGCGTCGCAGCGACAAGGGCCAGGGCGCGGTCGAGTACGTCGGCGTCATCGTCCTGGTGGCCCTGATCATCGCCGCGATCGTCGGCTCCGGTGTCGCGGACGAGATCGCCGGCGGTCTGTCGGACAAGGTCGCCGAGATCCTGGGTGGCTGATCCTCGGCCGACCCCCACCGAGTAGGCGAGACAGGGCAGGCGCGGCACCATCCCCGGCCAGGGTGGTGACGACCCTGCCCCTCTCTCGTTTTCCGGACCACAGTGCCCCCCACCCTCTGCCCCGACCGCCCGAACGACCGGCGGTCGGGGCAGAGTCATGTGCGGGGGCAGAGTCATGTGGTCTTACGGGCGGGCCGCCGGCGCTACGACGTCGGGGGCCCGTCGGTCCCGTAGGGCCCTTTGGGCCCGCCCGGACCCTCAACTGACCGCCGGACAGGACCGACCCGCGATCAACGCGCGATCAACCCGCGACCGTGCCTCGAACGGCACCCCGGCGTCGCCGTCCGAGGCGGCGGAATGCCCGGTTCGGTAACTGCGGGCGTCGTCAAAGGTGTTGCCGGTCAACCAGAAGATGAACACCTCCCGGATCGGCCCTGAAGGAGCCACCGGTGGGTCCATGGACCCTGCCGAATGGGCCCTGACCAGTCCTTACGCTGCTCGCGCTCGGGGGCGGAGACGACAGCGCGAGGTGGGAGAACAGATGAAGAAGGGCCGCAGGTTCCAGTGGTGGCAGTCGCGCACGCACACACACAGATGGCGAGATCCGCGGCACCGTGACAGAGGGCAGAGCGGCGCCGAGTACGCCGCGGTGTTCGGAGTCGTGGCCGCGATCGTCGCCGCGATCGTCGGGCTCAGTGTGCCCGCCGAGACCGGGACCGGGCTGAAGAGCGCGGTGTGCCGGGTCATCCACCCGCTCAGCGACGCCAAGGCGTGCGCCACCGGCGACTTCGCGGACGGCGGTGAGGGCGGGGGCGAGGGCGGGGGCGGCGGCGGGGACGAATTCGTCCCGAACGGCGACCCGTTCGAGCCCACGAGGTGTCTGCTGGCCCAGGACCAGACGAAGACCACCGTCGTCGTCCAGATCTTCTTCATCAAGATCAGCAGTTCGGAGACGGTCAAGCTCCAGCAGTGGTCCGACGGCACCGTCACCCTGGAGCGGATCACCGAGACCGGCGGCGGTGTCACGGCCAGCATCTCCGCGGGCATTAAGGGCCTTGAGGACTGGGGCGGCAGCGCCAAACTGAGCGGCACCTATCTCGCGGGCAGCGGCAGCGGCGGACAGTGGCTCTTCTCCGGCAACAAGACCGGCGACACCCAGAAGGACCTTGAGCTCAACCTTGAGGACGCCAAGCAGTTCACCGAGTACCTCAAGGCCCAGGACGAGTGCAACAGCAGGCCCGCCGGCCCCCGTTCCTCCGAACTGGGCGCGATCTGCGGCTACCACGCGAACAAGAAGAAGCCCGACCTGCCGCCGGAGAAGGCACCGGACGTCGACATCACCAAGACCTCCATCGAGGCGTCGGGCAACGCGAACTTCGGCGGAAAGTTCAAGAGCAACGGCAAGAGCGGCAAGGACTCCAAGGATCTCGGCAAGATATCCGGCGAACTGGCCAACGGCACGATGACCGAGGACGTCGTCGTCATGCGGTCGCACAGCGGACCGAACGCCGGAAAGATCACCTTCGTCTACACCTTCAGCGTCAAGGGCGCGGCCGGCGCGGGCGGGATCGCCACCGGCGAGCGGATGCAGCAGGTGGCGGTCACCTACGACGCGGCGACGTACGACCAGGAGGAGGCGGACGGCAAGTCGCACCGCCCCGAGAAGCTGGTGGTCACCACCAGCCAGGAGGCCGGAGAGGGCGGCGGCGTCAAGGTCGAGGCAGGCGCCAACGCCGGTCCCGTGACCATCGATGTCGGTGGCGGCGGCGGATCCACCAACTCGCGTATCCACACCGAGACTTCGGAGCTCATCCTCGACAACGACGCCGACAGCACCGTCGTCGAGGACTGGCTGCGCGGAAACGGCGACCCGGCGAAGAACCCGCTGCCCTCGCCCACGGACTCGGCCAAGGTGCCCGGTCCCGACGCGAGCCCGCTCGAACGGCTCCTGCACGACAAGGCGAAGCTCAGCCGCCTCGACTACAACGCCAACACCGACTGGTGGAACGCCTCGCTGGGCATCGGATTCGGCATCTCCGCAGGGCAGTTCACCCTGGGGTTCAAGCTCTTCGGGATCGACATCACGCACGAGGAGAAGTCGCAGACGATCACCGGCAATCCCGAGTACGCCACCGGCCCCAAGAGCGGCGGCGCCCGCCCGTGGGTCGACTGGAAGAACTGCAGCAAGATCAAGCCCATCCCGACGTAACGGTGCCGGGTGACCGCCCCTCGACATCCGTCGGGGGGTGGCGCCCGTCGGCCTCGCGATCAGGCCCGCCGTCAGCCCCGCAGCTCGGCCAAGTCCCCCTCGCCGAGCGTGAGACCGTCCGCCCCGAGGTTCTCCTCCAGGTGATCGACATTGCCCGTCCCCGGGATCGCCAGCACCGTCGGCGAGGCCGCCAGCAGGGCGGCGAGCGCCACCTGCGGGGTGGTCGCGCCGATGCGGGCGGCGACTTTGTCCAGGCGCGTGGTGTCGAGCGGGTTGTGCCCACCGCCGAGCGGGAAGTACGGCACGTACGCGATGCCCGCCTCCTCGCACTCCGCGAGCAGCGCCAGATCGTCCAGATACTCGTTCTGCACCGCCGTGACGGGTGCGACGGCCCTCGCCTCCGCGAGCTGGGCGGCATCGACGTTGCTGACGCCCAGATGTCGGATCAGCCCCTCCTCACGGAGCTCGGCCAGTACCGCGAACCGTTCGGCGATCGACTCGCCACCCGGTCCGTGCGTCGCGCCCACCCGCAGATAGACCAGGTCGAGCCGGTCGAGACCGAGAGCGCGCAGATCCCCCTCGACCAGCCCGCGCAGCCGACCGGGCGTCGCCTGCTCGGTCGGCACACCGCTCGGCCCGAGCAGCGGGCCGACCTTCGTCGCGATCACCAGGTCGTCGGGGTACGGCGTCAGCGCCGTACGGATCATGTCATTGGCCCACACGTCCTGGCCGCCGTAGAAGCCGGCGGTGTCGATGTGGTTCACGCCCAGCTCGACGGCCCGCCGGAGCACGGTGACACCCGTCGCCGTGTCCCGCATCGGGCCCCCGAAGGTGCCCCTGGCCAGGCGCATCGCGCCGAAGCCGAGCCGGTTGATGGTCAGGTCCCCGCCCAGGGAGAAAGTCTTGATCGTCATGGCTTCATCGTGCCGCCGGCCACGGAGCCCGGCGAGTCCGTGGCAGCTTGCTGCCAGACTGGTGGAATGCGGAACGAACAAGTGTTTTCAGTACAGGGAGACGCCGAGCTCGTCGCTCGTGCCGGTCATCTCTTCGAATCCGCGCAGACCGAGTTCGTGTGCGCCGCGCGGGACCTCGACACCTGGTCGCAGCCGGAGGCGAGAGCGGGGATCGCGAGGCGGATGGGCGCCTCCGGCTCCCCCGGCCGCCTCACGGTCCGCAAGCTGCTCAGCCCGGTCGCGCTGGCCGACGAAGGGGCCAGGGCGCATCTTCGGGAGGTACGGAGCCAGGGCGCCCTCGTACGGATCAGCGGCTCGCTGCTTCCGCACGAGACGATCCTCATCGACCGGCGGGTGATGATCCTCGCCGGCCGGGAGACCCCCGCGTCGCCCACCGGCCGCGAGTACACGGTGACGACGTCGGAGACCCTGGTCGAGGGTGTCCACTCGATGTTCCGGGCGATCTGGGACACCGCCGTCGATCTCGACAGCTATCTGCGCGGCGATGTGCCGCACCTCGACGCCGAGGGCCGGGTGATCCTCGACGCGCTCGCCTCGGGGCTCACCGACGAATCGTCGGCCAGGCGGCTGGGGGTCTCCCTGCGTACGTACCGCCGGCGCGTGGCCGACCTGATGGCCGGGCTGGAGGCGGGCTCCCGCTTCCAGGCCGGGCTGCGGGCGGGCGAACTGGGGCTGGCCCGCCGGCCGTAACGGTCCGGTCCGGGGCGCTCAGGGGAGACGGCGGGCCGCGACGACCGCCGAACTCGCGGGCGTGGTCAGTACTTCGGTGGCTTCCAGCGCCGGATGCGTCAGATAGAAGACGCGGAGCTCGTCCACCCGGCCCTCGAAGCGGGGCGGCCAGTGGGGCGATGGGGTGAAGTCGTCCAGGATCAGCAGGCCACCGGGGGCGAGCAACTCGACGACTCTCCCGGGGTCGTCGCGCTTGCCGCCGCCGTCGCAGAAGAAGACGTCGAACGGGGCGTGCCGCTCAAGCAGCCGCCAGTCTCCGGTCATCACGCTGACGCGCTCGTCGTCCGCGAAGACGCCGGATGCCCGCCGGGCCAGTTCCTCGTCACGCTCCACGGTGACCAGGCGCGCGCCCGCGCCGAGGCCGCTGTGCAGCCAGGCGGTGCCCACTCCCGAGCCGGTGCCGCTCTCCGCGACGACCCCGTCGGGTTTCGACGCGGCGGCCAGCCTGAGCAGCCGGCCCACCTCGGGGAGGCAGCTCTTCGTGAACCCCGTCTCGGCGGCGATACGTTCCGCGGCCACGACGCGGGGCGGGACCGTACGCGCCGCCGACTTTCCGTCACTGATCACCACCGCACGGTAGCGCCGTACGCCCCGGAGCGCGACGGGCACTCCGGGGCGTACGGGCAGTCGTGGTCGGGCGGTGTCGTTGGGCCGGCGATCAGTCCACGATCATCGTGTTGAGCGGTACCGAGCCCGCCGTACGGGCGAACGCGCCGCCGAAGTAGCCCTCGACCTCGGCCTTTTCGGCCGCGTTCGGGTACGGGTTCTTGCACGAGGTGCCCGCGCTGGAGCCGGACATCAGGCTGGTGCACGGGCCGGGCTTACGGTCCGGGAGGCCCAGGATGTGGCCCAGTTCATGGGACGAGATACGGATCGTGTCGTGGCCCTCGTTCACCGCCTGGCGGCCGATCCAGACCGTTCCGTTGCCCAGCGACGTGGTGAGGGCGCGGGGCCAGCCGTTGTCCGCCAGGACCTGGATGTTGGCGCGCTGGCCGGCCGCGACCGGGCGCAGTTCGACGGCGTCGACGCTCTCGTTCCAGATCGCCGCCCCGCGGTCGACCGCGGACCTGAACTCCGCGGAACCGCCCGCGTCGTAGGTGACCACCCGCGCGGCGGCGACTCTGTCCTGGGCCGCGGCCGGAGCCGCCGTGGCCTGGCCACCCATCAGGGAAAACGTCACAGCCAGTGCGGCGACGAGCCCACCGGTCAGCTTACGGAAGTGCATGGTGTGCCTCCTTGGGGGGAGAGACAGTCGTGAACATGACACGAGTTCCCCTGCTCACTGCCCAGCGGCGCCCGGCATCAATCAGTCAATCCAACTGCCGTCCTACGCGGGCTACTTGGTGCGGCCCGCGCAGAGCTGCTTGTCGATGAGGTCGCTCGTCGCGTAGATGGAGCCCGGCATCGAGCCGTCGCCCGTGGCCTCCAGGATCACGACGCGGCGGCCGTCCGGGGTGGCGCCGGTGCGGGTCGCGTAGCCGGGGAGGTCTCCGGCGTGGCTGTAGTAGCCGCCGCCGCAGGTCAGCGGGAGCCGCATCAGGCCGAGACCGTAACGGGCGCCCGGCCAGGCCTCGTCCAGCTCGGTGGCCCGTACGGTCGTCTTCATCTCCTTCAGCTGGGCGGGCTTCAGCAGCCGGCCGCCCAGGAGCGCCTGGTAGAAGGTGGTCATGTCGCCGGTGGTGCTGATCATCGCGCCCGCCGCGCCGGCCGCGCTCGGGTTGAACTCGGTGATGTCGATAGCCGGAGCGGACTCACCGAAGGCGGAGTAGCCCTTCAGATGGGAGCCGGGGATACGGGAGGAGGTGGTGGGTGTACTGGTGTTGTGCAGGGCCAGGGGGCGCACGATGCGCTTGGTGACCTCCTGCTGCCAGGTGTGGCCGGTGACCTGCTTGATGATCATTCCGGCGAGGGTGTAATTGGTGTTGGAGTACGACCAGTTGGCGCCGGGCTCGAAGTTGGGCGCGTGGCGCATTGCGATGCCCACGAGCTGCTCGTCGGTCCAGGTGGTGTAGCGGCCGGCCTCGTAGGCGGCGATGCCGGTCAGTGCGGGGAAATCGGCGGTGTAGTTGAACAGGCCGCTGGTGTGGTTCAGCAGCTGCCGTACGGTGATCCCGCTGCCGTCGTTGCCGTTGCCGGACACGAGGCCGGGGAGATGGTCCTCGACGGTGTCGTCCAGCGAGAGCCGTCCCTCGCCGGCCAGTTGGAGCAGGACGGTGGAGACGTAGGTCTTCGTCGCGCTGGCGATACGGAACTTGTCACCCGGCCGCGCCTTCCGGCCCGTCTCGGCGTCCGCCACCCCGGCCGTCGCGTACTGGACTCCGCGCGGCCCCGTCGACCGCGCGAGCACACCCACGGTCCCGGTCTTCTGGACGGCGTCCACCTGCCGCTGAAGCGCCCCCTTCACCGACGAACCCCCCGACGACCCCGGCGTCGGGTCCGCCTGTTGCGCCGCGGTCGCCGCCGGCACCGCCACACCCAGCGCGGCGAGCGCGGTGACGAGCGTCGTGGTCAGCACACGGGAGGTGGTCCGGGTGAAGGTCTTGGTCGCCATGGTCCGCCGGCTCCTTGGGAGTTGATGGTGTCACCGCTCCGTGCGGTGTGATCACCAACCTAGAAAAACGGCCCGCCGGCCACGATCCGGCCAGCGGGCCACTCCGGGGTACAGCCAGCACCACCCCCGGGGTGCCCCCTCAGCCCTGCGACCCGGTCACCCGTACACCGTCACTCTCCCTGTCGGAGAGGAACAGCGCCAACTCCCGGCCCTGTTCGGCGACATCCGCGCGGTCCGCCCGGGAGAAACGGCGCAGCGGCGTGACCGTCACGGTGCCCGCCTCCACGGTCCATGTCGCGGCGACCCGGCCGTCGAGCAGGACCACGCGTGCGCCGGCGACCGACAGACCGCGGTGTCCGTCGTCGATGATCCGGCCGCGGTCGTGATAGCCGAGGATCGCGTTGTCGAACGCCGGCAGGTACCGGACCGGGGCCGGGGTGTCCGGGTCGGGGCGCGGGGCGCCGGGCAGGTCCAGCAGTTCCCGCCCGCGCTCGTCGCGGAAGGCGACCAGTTCCTCCCGCAGCGCGGCCACCGCCGCCGGCAGTCCGGCGAGCCCGCACCAGGCGCGCAGGTCGGCCGAAGCGGCGGGGCCGTACGCGGCCAGATAGCGCCGCAGCAGCGCCTGGCCCACCGGATCGGAACCGTCCGACGACAGCGGTGCGACCTCCCGGCCCAGCCAGGCGGTGAGCGGGACGCTGCGCACTCCCGCCCGCGTCCGCCACAGCCCGCGCGGCGGGAGCTGAACCGTCGGGATGAGCGCGGTGATCAGCATCTCCCCCAGCGCCCGTGTCCCGGCCGCCGGCCAGCGCTCGGCGACCGCCCGCGCCAGCTCGGTCATCGAGCGCGGCTCACCGTCCGCCAGCACCGCCCGGCCCGCCGCCGCGAGCTCTTCGAGGTCGGTCCCTTCGAGTTCACCGCGGTACACCCCCAGGACGCGCTGACGCAGCATGGCGTCGTGGCGGGACCGCCAGGCCAGGGCGTCCTCGGCGGTGACGAGATGGACCGTACGGCGCATGAGATGCGTACGAACCACGCGCCGCCCGGTCAACAGGTCGGCGAGCGCCCCGGGTTGGAACGCGCGCAGCCGCGAGAAGAGTCCGACGTACGGCTCCTGCGGTTCCTGCGCCTGGAGTCCGCCGAGGTGCGCGACGGCGTCGAGGACCGGCAGTGCGGAGCGGTCGAGCAGCAACTGCCGGGCGAGTGTGGCGCGGTTGAGCGCCCTGGTGCCGAGAACGGCCGTCATCAGGTCGACTTCTGCCCGTCGATCGACTCGCGCACGATGTCCGCGTGCCCGGCGTGCTGCGCGGTCTCGGCGATGACGTGCATCAGCACCGCGCGTACGCTGCGCACCGCTCCCGGCTCGTTCCAGGGCGCCTCCGGCAGGGGGTGGGTCACCGACAGGTCGGGGAGGGCGGCGACGATCTCCTCGGTGCGGGCGGCGACCTTCTCGTAACGGGCGAGGATCCCGGCCGACGTGTCGCCGGGCAGCATCCGGAAGTCGTTCTCCCGGTCGATCGCCCACCGCGGGTACTCCGTGGCGGTACCGGCGGCGAAGTCGGCCCAGGTGACACCGTCCGGCAGGGCGAAGCTCATCGCCGACGGGCCGTCGACCACGAAGCGCAGCCAGGCCTCCTCGGTGGAGGCGACGTGCTTGATCAGCCCGCCCAGGGACAGTTCACCGGCCGTCGGGCGCTCGCCGAGCTGCTCGTCGCTGAGGCCGCGCACCGTGGCGGTGAGGGCGGATCGCACGGTGGCGAGGGTGGCGAGCAGGTCGGAGCGCTCGGGGTCGGCGGCCGGGGAGGAGGAGGTGGCGTTCATCGTGGGCGGGCCCTTCCACTGGGTTCATCAGGCTGGTCGCCTGTCGTGGTCGTTCTGTCGTGCCGGCTTTCCGGCACAGGACAACCCTCCCAGGAGAAGAGGACAGGTTGTGACCGCTTCTCGGGCGACAATCGGCGTCATGCCGAAGACCTCAGCACGTCTGCTGTCGATGCTCTCGCTGCTCCAGGCCCGCCGGGACTGGCCTGGGGCGCTGCTGGCCGAGCGGCTGGACGTCAGCCCGCGCACCGTACGCCGCGATGTCGACCGGCTGCGCGAACTCGGCTACCCGGTGGTGGCCAGCAAGGGCCCGGAGGGCGGGTACCGGCTCGACGCCGGGACGGAGCTGCCCCCGTTGCTGTTCGACGACGAGCAGGCCGTCGCCCTGGCCGTGGCACTCCAGATCGCCGCCACCACCGGCGCGGGCATCGAGGAGGCCGCGGCACGCGCGCTGCACACCGTCCGGCAGGTGATGCCCGCGCGGCTGCGCCACCGTATCGACACCCTCCAGGTCACGGCCGTCGAGCCGCCCGCGGCGCGGGCCAACCCGCAGGCGGACAGCGGTGTGTTGATGGCGCTCAGCGCGGCGGTCCACGCGCGCGAGGAACTGCGCTTCGACTACACGAGAGCGGGTGACACGGGTGACGCCGGTGACGCCGACGTGCCACCGCCGCGCCGGACGCAGCCGCATCACCTCGTCACCTGGGGCGGGCGCTGGTATCTCGTCGCGTGGGACCTCGACCGGGAGGACTGGCGTACGTTCCGGGCGGACCGGATCTCCCCGCGTACGCCGACGGGCCCCCGTTTCACCCGGCGTGAACTGCCAGGAGGCGACGTGACGGCCTTCGTGACCAGCAGATTCCAGGGGATTTACGGCTCCGACGGCTCCGCCGGGTGGCCCTGCCGGGGCGAGGTGATCCTCGATCTGCCCGCCGCGGAGGTCTCCCGTTACCTCCGCGACGGACTGGTCGAGGAGTTGGGCCCGGACCGCTGCCGGCTGGTCACGGGCTCGTGGTCATGGGCGGGGCTGGCCGCCGGCGTCGGCAGGTTCGACGCGGACTTCGAGGTCGTCGGGCCGCCCGAACTCAGGGAAGCCTGCGCGCGGTTGGCCCGCCGGTACGCCGACGCCGCGGCCGGCCGGTGCCCTGACAGAACCTAGGTCCTGTCAGGGCGCCGGACCTACTTGACGGGCAGCAGGAAGTCGCCCGGCTTCAAGGCGCGGTCGACGATGCGGGTGTCGCCGATCCAGCCGTAGAAGCCCTGGCCGAACTGCTCGTTGAACTGGGTCCCGCCGATCGCGAACGGCTTGCCCAGCGTGGCGATGCCGGTGGCCCGCTGTGTCGGGTTACGGGCGATCTTCGACCCGTCCACGTACATCACCGTGCCACGACCGTCGTTGACGACCGCGATGTGCGTCCAGCGGCCCACGGGCAGGGCATGGCTCCACGAGGTGGGGTCGGCGTCCTGGACGTGCGGGTAGAGCACGAACTGGAGGAACCGCTCGGGCGTGATGTTGAGGCTGCACGTGGGCTCGTCCTTCGACCAGCCCGTCGTCTTGCCCGCGTCGCCGTTGCGCCCCTCCCAGCTGAGGATGCCCATCCAGGCGTGGTCGCCCTCGTAGGGGTCCGGCAGCTTGATGAACGTCTCGATGGTGAAACCGGACGTGAACCGGGCGCTGTTGAGCGGTGCCATGGCGCTCGTGGTGAGCACCGCGCCCCGGTCGGGTCCCTTGCCGCCGTCGAAGCGCAGGCTCGCGTGGGCCGGCTGGTGGGTGTGGTGGTCGGCGGACCGGGTGAGCACCTCCGCCGCGCTGTCGTGCAGGAGCTGTACCCGCAGGTCGTTGCCGTGGCCGGAGAGGTCGCGGGCGACGACGCCCTTGCCCACCGTGGACCCCGGTCCGCCGGGACCGGCGAGACCGTCGGAGTCGAACCGCCAGTACGCCACGGTGCCCCGTGGCATCACGCGGCCGGCCGGGCGCGGCTTCGGCGGGACGAGTCCGTCGAAGCCCTTGAAGCGCTCGGCGAAGTCGATGTCGAGGCTGAACCGGTCGACGTCGCCGGTCAGTTCGACCGTCTCGGCCTCCAGCGGCGTCCGCTTCTCGGGGTCGCGGCGCAGGAACCACGGCGAGAAGGTCTCGACGTCGACGACATCGCGCGCGGTGTCGAAGGCGTAGAGGCGGATCATGCCCGCGCCGCCGTAGTAGCGGTCCTGGTAGTTGGTGATGTGCACGTGCACGTCGTGACCGGCGTCGTTCTTGAGGACCGTACGGCCCGAGGGCCAGTAGTGCCCGCCCAGCGCGAGGAAGATCTGGTCGTTGCCCTTGATGAGGCGGTCCCAGAGGCGTTGGCCGTTGTCCGACAGATGCGCCTGGCCGTTGTCCTCGGCGTAGGCGATGTCATGGGTGGTCACCACGGCGGGCATGGTGGGGTGCTTGTCGAGGACGCTCTGGGCCCAGGCCAGGGCCTTGTCCGAGGCGCGCCAGTCGAGGGCGAAGATCAGCCAGCTCCGGCCGGCCGCCTTGATCACGTGGTACGTGTTGTAGCCGCCGGGGGACGCGCCGCCGAAGGTCGGCATGGCGCTGAACCGGGCGGGCCCGAAGGCCTTCAGGTAGGCGGAGTCGCCGCGCTGGTCGTCCTTGCTCCCGTCGATGTCGTGGTTGCCCGCCAGGACGCTGTACGGCACCTTGCCGTGGATGGTCCTGAAGGTCTTGGCGGCGAGGGTTATCTCCTCCTCAGTGCCGTGCTCGGTCACGTCACCGAGATGCGTCATGAAGGCGATGTTCGCCTCCTCGCGCTCCGACACGAGGTAGTCGAAGGTCTCCCGCAGGGGCTCCGGGTCGGCGCTGTCGGCGTCGAAGAGGTACTGCGTGTCCGGCAGCACCGCGAGCGCGAAGCGCGGGCTCTCCTCGTCGTAACGACCCCGTCCGGAGGCACCGGGCGTGCGGGACGTGGCATCCGCCGGCTGCGTGCCCAGGACCGAGGCGGCGGCTCCGACCGCGGGAACCGCTATCGCCGCTTGCAGCAGCGACCGGCGGTCCGGACCGGAAGTGATGGACTTGCTCATACGATCTCTCCCAGCTCTCGACACCTTGCGTGTCTGTGGGGATCGTGTGCCTCTCCGGCGACCGCCGGACAAAACCGCACTGAACGCCGGCCGTCGCGGACCCGTCCGAAGACCTGGCCCCTCGTCCCAAGAACTGAACATGTCTCCTGACCCGCCCACGTTGGAGTGACGTTTCGCCGCGACGGCTCCCACGTCGAGTAGTTCTTCACTGGTCCTGTCCGGCGCCACTCGACATCCCGGCGGAGAAACATCGTGTCTCGTCTGGCTCACTGGTGTTTCCGACGCCGCCGCTGGGTGGTGGCCGGCTGGCTGCTGGTCCTGGTCGGCACCGTCGCGCTCAGCCAGGTGTTCGGCAGCAGGTACAACGAGAGCGCGAGCCTGCCGGGCACCGACGCGCAGGCGGCCGTGACCCTCCTCGCCGAGAACTTCCCGCAGGCGTCGGGCGAGGGCGACCAGATCGTCGTCGAGGCCACCGGAGGCGCCACGGTCCGCTCGGACTCGGTGCGGAACCCGGTCACCGCGATGCTCGCGAAGGTCGCGGCGATCCCCGGCATCGCCTCGGTCGTCAGCCCGTACAGCGCGCGGGGCGCGAAGCAGATCAGCAGGGACGGCACCATCGCGTTCGCCGCCGTGAACTGGAGGATGCGGGCCGCCGACGTCACGAAGGCGGACGCCAGGACGCTGATCAACACCGCCAGGACCGCCGACGGCCCGAACGTCCATGTCTCGCTGGGCGGTCAGGCCATCACCGCCGAGGAGAGCTCGGGCCCCGGCCTTTCGGTGGCGGTGGGCGCGATCGCCGCGCTGGTCATCCTGCTGATCGTGTTCGGCGGAGCGCTGTTCGCCTCGCTGATGCCGCTGGTGACGGCGGGCGTCGCGCTGTTCATCGGCACCTCCCTCATCAGCCTGGTGTCCCACGTCATGGACACCCCGAGCGTCTCCAGCGACCTCGCCGTACTGATCGGGCTCGGCGTCGGCATCGACTACGGCCTGTTCATCATCAGCCGCCATCGAAGCGCGGTGAAGTCCGGGCTGCCGTACGAGGCGGCGGCGGTGCGGGCGGTCAACACCTCGGGGCGGACGGTGCTGTTCGCCGGGATCACCGTGTGCATCGCGCTGCTCGGGCAGTTCGCGCTCGGGATCGACTTCCTGTACGGGCTGTCGCTGGCGTCCGCGCTCACGGTCGCCCTGACGATGGCCACCTCGCTGACGTTCCTGCCCGCCATGCTCGGCTTCCTCGGTCCCAAGACCCTCTCCCGGCGCGAGCGCCGCGCGCACGAGGAGAAGGGGCCGGTCTCCGACGACGCCGCCGGATTCTGGCTGCACTGGGCGAGGTTCGTGGAGAGGGGCAGGATTCCGGTCGCGGCGCTCGCGCTGGCCCTGGTCGTCGTGGTCGCTCTGCCGCTGTTCTGGCTGCGCCTCGGGTCGTCCGGCGCCGCGAACGACCCCGCGGACTCCACCACCCACCAGGCGTACACCACCCTGGCCCGGGGGTTCGGGCCCGGCTTCAACGGGCCGTTCCAACTGGTGACCGAGATCAACTCACCGGCGGACGCGAGGGCGTTCGACACCTTCCTGGCCGCCGCGGCGAAGACGCCGGGGGTGGTGACCGTGACCCCGGCGACGCTCTCGCCCAACGGGAAGGTCGCGCTCGCGATCCTCTATCCGAGCACCGGTCCGGGCGCGGAGAAGACCGTGACCCTGGTGAGCACCATTCGCGACCTGGCGCCCGAGGCGGAGGGACCCGGTCATCCACCCGTCCATGTGGGCGGGGTGACACCGACGAACATCGACTTCTCACGGGTGCTGAGCGAGAAACTGCCGCTGTTCATCGCCGTCGTCGTGATCCTGGCGTTCCTGCTCCTGGTGGCGGTGTTCCGGAGTCTGCTGATCCCGCTGGTGGCGGCGGTGATGAACCTGCTGTCCGTCGGCGCCGCGCTCGGCGCGCTGAACGCCGTGTTCACCTGGGGCTGGGGTCTGTCGGTGCTCAACGTGCCGGTCGCCGGACCGGTCGACGCCTTCATCCCGGTCCTGCTGTTCTCGGTGCTCTTCGGGCTGTCGATGGACTACGAGGTGTATCTGGTCAGCCGTATGCAGGAGGAGTGGCACCACCGGCGGGCGGCCTCGACGCACGCGGACGAGGTCGAGGCCAACCACTGGGCGGTGACGCACGGTCAGGCGAAGACGGGCCGTGTCATCGCGGCGGCGGCCGGGATCATGATCCTGGTGTTCGGCTCGTTCCTGATCGGCGACAACCATGTGCTCCAGGAGTTCGGATTCGGGCTGGCCTTCGCCGTACTCGTCGACGCCCTGATCATCCGGGGACTGCTCGTCCCGGCCCTGATGCATCTGATGGGTCCGGCCAACTGGGCCCTGCCCGCGGGTCTGCGCCGGATCGTGCCGAACCTCTCCATCGAGCCGACGCGGAAGGACCCCCGCTGACGGGGAACGGACCGTTACTGAGGGGGAATCGGCGGACGGGGACCCGGCGGCTGCCGGTTCTCCTCCTTCATCGCGCGCGCCTCGCTCTTGAGGATCCGGGCCGACTTGCCCGCCGAACGGGCCAGATCCGGAAGCCTCTTGGCGCCGAGTACCAGAATCACGACGATCAGAATGATCGCCAGCTCACCAAGGCCGAACAACAGAACCTCCAGGCCGCGCGGGCGCGGCAGACGTTCGCACCGGAACGGGCCCGTACTGGTACGGGCCCGCGATCTACGCCAGAATCTACAGCACTGTAGAAGTTGACGGGAGACGGTGTGAGCGAGCGTGAGGGGCCGGACGAGCGTCGGCGCCGGGGGCAGGGAGAGCTGGAGTCGCAGGTGCTGGCCGCGCTCCGGGAGGCGCCGGGGCCGGTGAACGCCGGCTGGGTACGCGAACGGCTCGGCGGGGCTCTCGCGTACACCACGGTGATGACGATCCTGACCCGTCTCCAGGCCAAGAACGCGGTGACCAGGGAGCGTTCGGGCCGTTCCTTCGAGTGGCGCGCCGCCTCCGACGGGGCCGGCCTCGCCGCGCTGCGGATGCGCCGCGTGCTGGACGCGGAGTCGGACCGCGAGGCGGTGCTGGCGCGGTTCGTCACCGCTCTGTCGTACGACGACGAGCGGTTACTGCGCGACCTGCTGCACACCGCCGACGACGGGGCGGAGGGCTGACCGTGGGCGTCTTCGTCCTTCTGCCGCTGGTGCTGCCGCTCACGGCGGTGCCGGTCGCGCGGCTGGCCGAGCAGCATCTCCATCCCCGCCTGGCCACCCGCCTGTTGAGCGCGCTGGCCGTGGTGCTCGCGGTGTGCAGCACGCTGTGCCTGGGGCTGCTGGTGGTCGTCGGCACGGCCCAACTGCCGGGAAACCCGCTGCCCGACGGCTGGTCGGACGCGGAGGTGCGGGAGGCCGTCCCGTACGACGAGGTGGCCGGCAAGGCGGCGATCGTCGCCCTCGTCGTGGTGGCGGTGGGGTGCGGCGCGACAGGGCGGCGGCACCGGCGTGTACGGCGGGAGGCCTGGCGGGCGCTGCGAGGGCTGC
Organism: Streptomyces sp. NPDC058665; assembly: GCF_042714995.1. Lineage (NCBI taxonomy): Bacteria > Bacillati > Actinomycetota > Actinomycetes > Kitasatosporales > Streptomycetaceae > Streptomyces > Streptomyces sp. NPDC058665. Next base: position 82,589 of record NZ_JBHXRX010000029.1, on the reverse strand, counting down.
CAGGTCAACGGCTCGTGGTCCTGCCGGACCCGGAGCCGTACGCGTACGCGCTGCCCGGACACGGGCGTCGAGGGGGCGAGGGGGCCGCTCAGGGGCGGATCGTCGTCTCCGGCGCGCTGCTGGGCCGCCTGACCCCGTCGGAGCGGAAGGCGCTTCTGGCGCACGAGGAGGCGCATCTGACGGGTCGTCACCATCGTTGCCTGCTCGCCGTACAGCTCGCGGCGCGGGCCAACCCGCTGCTGCGGCCCCTGCGGGCTGCCGTGGCCTACACCACCGAGCGCTGGGCCGACGAGGAAGCGGCCCGCACGACCGGCAGTCGCACAGTGGTCGCCCGCGCCATCGGCAAGGCGGCGCTCGTCTCACGAGGGGCCCCGACGCCGACGTTGGCCGGAATCGTCGGTGCGGGGCCCGTGCCGCGCCGGGTCGCCGCGCTGCTCGCGCCGGCGCCCACCGCGATGACCTGGCCCTCGGTCTTCACCACGGCGGGGCTGGCGGTCTGGGCGGCGACGGCGGGGACGGTCGGCTCGGCACTGTCCTCGGCGAACGCGACGGTGACGCTCTTCTTCGTGCTGAAGGCGGCGACTCCGCTGTAGTGGGCGCCGGGCCGGATCCGCCCGGCTTTCCTACTCCTCCTCGCCTTCCTCTTCTTCCTCGTCGCCCTCGAAGAAGTCGCCCACCTCGTCGACGACTTCGGCCGCCACCAGGCCGCCCGCCACGCCCACGGCCAGTCCGGCCGCACCGATGGCGACCGCCGTGCCCGTGCTGATGCCGGAGCCCGAGCCGGAGCCGTGCTTGGCACCGTGGCCGTGATCGTGATCGTGGTGACCGTGATCGTGGCCGTGGTAGCCGTGATCGTGATGGCCGTAACCCTGGTGAGCGGCGGCGAGTTGGTCGATCCAGCCCGTCACCACCGCGTTCCAGTCGGCGCGGGCCGGGTCGTCGAGCCCGACCGCGTGCCTGTTCATCGCGTCGTCCACGCCCGAGCCTCCGCGCCCGTCGGCCTCCAGGACGACCTCCGTCCCGCCGGGGTGGGCGAGGAAGGTCACCTCGACCTCGTTCAGACGGTGCGAGTACGCCGGCGCCGGGATCAGCTCGATCTCCTGGTAGAACGGCAACTGCTGGCCGCTCCCCCGGATGTGCCCGAGCTCCAGGTCCGCCGACCTGAAGGCGAAGCCGAGTTGTCCGAGCGCCTCAAGGACGGCCTCCTGCACCGGCAACGGCCGTACAGCGAACGGGTCGAAGTCGCCCTTGTCCCTGGCTCCGGCGACCTCCAGCTCCGTACGAACGCCCAGATGGATCCCGAGCGGTTCGCCGTGCAGCTCGGAGACGGGTGTCTCCCACGGCAGCGGCACCGCGAACGGCACCCTGTACGACTCCTCCTCACCCAGCCGGAAGCCGCCGCCGATGTCGTACCGCTCGAAGCCGACCAGCCCCTCGCTCTCCCCTTCCTCGTGCTCCGCCTCGACGCGGGCGACGAGTTCGAGGGTGAGCCGGTCGATGTCGTACGACGCGCTCCCGCCGGTGAGCCTGACCTCACCGCGCAAGGTGCCTCCCGGCAGAACCGCCCCGCCGTCCAGCACCGTCTCCACACTCGGCCCGCCGACACCGAGTGAACCGAGCAGCCGTTTGAACACCATCGAGGTGTTCCTCCTTCATTCCCGGACTTCTGATGCACGATTACTTCTACAGCCCTGTAGAAGCACGCACGATCATACGGAGCGCAGGGCGCCGTCACACGTTGACCGCGTCCTCGTCCTTCGCCGCGCGCTCGTTCTCGGCCACCGTGTGCTGCCGCGGCTCCGGCACAAGCGTGTGCCGAAGGCTCTCGCCCTCGATGTCGAGGTTGGGCAGGATCCGGTCGACGGGGCGCGGCAGCCACCAAGCGGCGCGTCCGAGCAGGGACATCACCGCCGGGACCAGCGCCATTCGCACGATGAAGGCGTCGACGAGCACGCCCACGGCCAGCGCGAATCCCATCGACTTGATGATCGGGTCCGGCATGAAGATGAACCCGCCGAAGACCGCCGTCATGATCAGGGCCGCGGCCGTCACGACACGGGCGTTGTGCCCCATGCCGCTGACGGTCGCCTCCTGTGCGCCGGCGCCGTGGACGAAGTCCTCACGCATCCGCGAGACGAGGAAGACCTCGTAGTCCATGGCCAGACCGAACAGGATGCCGATGAGCAGGATCGGCAGGAAGCTCACCAGCGGTCCCGGGACGTCGATGCCCAACAGGTCGGCGAAGTGGCCCTGTTGGAAGATCGCCACGGTGATTCCGAAGGTGGCGCCGATGGTGAGGAGGAAGCCGAGCGCGGCCTTCACCGGCACCAGGAACGACCGGAAGACGAGCATCAGCAGCAGGATCGACAGACCGACCACGAGCAGCAGATAGACCAGCATGGCGTCCGCGACCTTCTCGGAGACGTCGATGCCGACGGCCGTGGTGCCGGAGAGCCCGATCGTGGCGCCCTTCGCACCCGCGACACCCCCGTCCCCGATGTCGGCGACGCGGTCACGGACGGTGTGCACGACCTTCTCGGTGGCCTCGTCGGTGGGGCCTGCCTTGGGGATGACGGTGAGCAGTGCGGTGGTGCCCTGCTTGTTCAACAGGGGCGGGGCGACGGTGAGTACGTCCTTGGTGCCCTGGATCCGCGCGGCGGCCTCCTTCGCCGCGGCGGCGGTGGACGCGGCGTCGTCGCTGGAAACGACCGCGATCAGACGGCCGTTGAAGCCGGGGCCGAAGCCCTCGCTCGTCAGGTCGTACGCCTCGCGGGTGGCGGAACCTGCCGCCGCCGTGCCCGCGTCGGGGAGCGCCAGGCGCATGTCGGCGGCGGGGAGGGCGAGTACGCCGAGACCGAGGATGCCCACGAGGAGAACCGGGACGCGGAAGCGGGTGACCGTACGGCCCCAGCGGAAGCCGAAGCCCTCGCGGGGCTCCTTGGTGAGGTCGACGGCGGCAGCTGAGGGGTGGCCGGGGCGCTGCTTGCGGGGCAGTACACGGTGGCCGGCGAAGCCGAGCAGCGCCGGCAGCAGGGTGAGCGCGACCAGGACGGCGACGGCGACCGTACCCGCGGCGGCGAGGCCCATCACGCTCAGGAAGGGGATGTTGACGACGGTCAGCCCCGCGAGGGCGATGACGACGGTGGCGCCCGCGAAGACCACGGCCGAACCGGCGGTCCCGACGGCGCGGCCGGCCGCCTCTTCGGCGTCCATGCCGTCGGTCAGGTACTGCCGGTGCCGGGAGGTGATGAACAGCGAGTAGTCGATGCCGACGGCGAGACCCAGCATGAGCGCCAGGATCGGGGCGGTGCTGGTGAGTTCGACGGCGCCGCTCACGGCGAAGAGCCCGGCCATTCCCGCCGCGACGCCGACGAGCGCGTTCAGCAGCGTCATACCGGCGGCCACCATGGAGCCGAAGGTGACGACGAGGACGCCCGCGGCGATCAGGACACCGATCGCCTCGGTGGAGCCCACCTCGACCTCGGCGCTGAGGACTTCACCGCCGTGCTCGACCCGCAGCCCCTCCTCGGCGGCGCCCACCTTCTCGTACGCCGAGCGCTGCGCGTCGGTCACCTCTTCCTTGGCGGTGTCGAACTGCACCTGGACCAGGGCGTATCGGCCGTCCTTGGAGACCGTGCCGGCCTGGAACGGGTCCACCGCGCCGACCACACCGGGTACGGCGGCGGCGTCCCGTACGACCGGGGCGACCGCGGACTTGTCGAGCCTGTCGCCCTCGGGCGCGGCTATGACGATTGTGCCGGTCGTCCCGCTGGCCTGCGGGAACTGCTCCTTGAGGGAGTCCAGCGCACGCTGGGACTCGGTGCCGGGAATGGCGAACTTGTCGCTGGTGGGACCCATGAGGGTGGCGGCGGCTCCGCCCAACAGGGCGAGCAGGAGCAGCCATACGGCGACGACGCGCTTGCGCCGGCGGAAGGAGAACCGGCCGAGCCGGTACAGGAGGGAAGCCATGGCGGAGGTTTCTCTTCTCGGTGGTCGGCGGAGGCCGGGGTTGGGGGGCTTTCGGTACGAGGAGGTGCGATCAGCGGGTGGAGTGGGGCCCGGGGTCCCGGTCGGGCTCGGGGTCGGGCGTCAACTCCGGGTCGGGCTCGGGTCGTAGCGTGCGCAGAGCGCCGCGGATCAGCTCGGCGCGCAGTCGCTCGTCCGGTACGGCGATGTCGCTGGCGCCCGTGACGAAGACGGCCCCGAGGACCATGTGGGCCGCGACCACGTCCCGCGCTTCGGTGGACCGGCCCGTGAGCGCGTTCAGCAGGCCGTCGACGATGGCGGGGATGCTGCCGAGCGCCGGGTGCGTGGTCATGCCGGGGACGTCGGCGAAGAGGATCTTGACCTCGCGCCGGAAGCGCATCGCGAGATCGACGTATCCGGTGACGGCCGCCTCCACCGCCTCCTGCCCGTCGAGGGGGACGAGCCGGGCGTGCAGCGCGGCGAGTCCCTCGCCGGCGGGGGTCAGCAGCTCGGTGAGTATCGCGTCCTTGCTGGTGAAGTGGTACAGCAGCGACGCCTTCGAGCAGCCGACGGCCGTGGCGATGTCATGCAGTGACGTGCCTTCGTAGCCGCGCGTCGCGAACAGCTGCAACGCCGATTCCAGGATGTTTCCGCGCAGGGCGGAGGCGGGGCGTGCCATGCCCCCACCATAACTGTCCGATCGGTCAGCTATCGCGCGCGGGGGTCTCGACCACCCCGCGCAGGTGCGCCACTCCTGCACGGCGACGAGACGTCCGCGGAGTGGTCCGTCGTCCGCGGGGGACCTGGCCTCAGCCCTCCCACCGCCAGTCCGAGACCTCCGGCAGATCCACCCCGTGTTCGCGGATCCAGCTGTGGTGGCGGGTCCGGGTGTCCTCCATGACCTGGCGTACGTCGGCCGCCCGGACGCCGAGTCCCGGCACCCGGTCGATGACGTCCATCACCAGGCGGTAGCGGTCCAGGTCGTTGCGGACGACCATGTCGAAGGGCGTGGTCGTGGTGCCCATCTCCTTGTAGCCGCGGACATGCAGGTTCACATGGCCGGTGCGCCGGTAGGCGAGACGGTGGATGAGCCACGGGTAGCCGTGGTACGCGAAGATCACCGGCTTGTCCGTGGTGAACAGGTCGTCGTACTCGGCCTCCGTCATCCCGTGCGGATGCTCCTCGCGCGGCATCAGCCGGGTCATGTCGACCACGTTGACCACGCGGATCGTCAGCTCGGGCAGATGCCGGCGCAACAGACCCGCCGCGGCGATGACCTCCTGGGTCGGCACGTCCCCCGCGCAGGCCAGGACGGCGTCCGGCTCCCGGGTCCCGTCCTCCGTACCGGCCCACTTCCACAGCCCCGCGCCACGGGCGCAGTGCGCGCGGGCCTCGTCCATGGTGAGCCAGTCGAAGCCGGGCTGCTTGCCGGCGACCACGACGTTCACGTAGTCGCGGCTGCGCAGCACATGGTCGGCCACGGAGAGCAGGGTGTTGGCGTCCGGCGGCAGGTAGACCCGTACGACTTCGGGGCTCTTGTTGAGCACGTGATCGACGAAGCCCGGGTCCTGGTGCGAGAAACCGTTGTGGTCCTGGCGCCAGACATGCGAGGTCAGCAGGTAGTTGAGGGACGCCACCGGCCGCCGCCAGGCCAACTCCCTCGATGTCTTCAGCCACTTGATGTGCTGGTTGACCATCGAGTCCACGATGTGCACGAACGCCTCGTAGCAGGAGAACAGTCCATGACGGCCCGTCAGGAGGTAGCCCTCCAGCCAGCCTTGGCACAGGTGCTCCGAGAGGACCTCCATCACCCGGCCGTCGTGGGCCAGATGTTCGTCGGTGGGCAGGACGCGTGCCTGCCAGGCCTTGCCGGTGGCGTCGAAGAGGGCCTCCAGGCGGTTGGAGGCCGTCTCGTCCGGGCCGACGACCCGGAAGTCCCTGCGGTCGGCTGTGTCGGTCATGATCCGGGCGAGCATCGCGCCGAGAACTCGGGTGGGTTCGTGCAGAGCCAGGCCGGGCTTGTCCACCTGAACGGCGAAGTCGTCCAGCGGCGGGACCGGCAGATCGCGGACGAGCAGGCCACCGTTGGCGTGCGGGGTCGCGCCGAGCCGGCGGGTGCCGGCCGGGACGCAGGACAGGACCTGGGCGGAGGGGCGGCCGGCGCGGTCGAAGAGTTCCTCGGGGCGGTACGAGCGCAGCCACCTCTCCAACTGGGCGAGATGGTCCGGGTTCTCGCGTACCCCCGGGAGCGGGACCTGGTGGGAGCGCCACGTCTCCTCGACCGGCAGCCCGTCGACCTCGGCGGGACCGGTCCAGCCCTTGGGGGTGCGCAGCACGATCATGGGCCAGGCGGCCCGCTCGCGGGCGGCTCGGTTCCGGGGGCCGCCGTTCCGGCGGTCGCCGTCGTGGCCGGCGCCGTCCCGGGCGTTCCGCTGGATCGCGGCGATGCGGTCGGCCGCACGGTCGAGGGCCGCCGCCAGGGCACGGTGGACCTCGGCCGGGTCGCTGCCCGTCACGTACAGCGGCTCATGGCCGTATCCGCGCAGCAGAGCGTCCAGTTCGTCGTCGGGGACGCGGGCGAGGAGGGTGGGGTTGGCGATCTTGTAGCCGTTGAGGTGCAGGATCGGCAGGACAGCGCCGTCGTGGACCGGGTCAAGGAACTTGTTGGCGTGCCACGACCCGGCCAGCGGCCCGGTCTCGGCCTCGCCGTCGCCGATCACGCAGGCGACGAGCAGGTCGGGGTTGTCGAGGGCGGCGCCGTAGGCGTGCGCGAGGGAGTAGCCGAGTTCGCCGCCCTCGTGGATGGAGCCGGGCGTCTCCGGGGCGACATGGCTGGGGACTCCGCCGGGGAACGAGAACTGCCGGAAGAGCCGGTTCATGCCGGCCGCGTCCCGGGTCACGTCGGGATACGTCTCCGCGTACGAGCCCTCCAGCCAGGAGTTGGCGAGCACGGCCGGCCCGCCGTGCCCAGGGCCCCAGACGCAGAGGGCGGAGAGGTCCCGGTTCTTGATCAGCCGGTTGAGATGGGTGTGGACGAGGTTGAGGCCCGGGGATGTGCCCCAGTGGCCGAGAAGCCGAGGCTTGATGTGCTCGGGGCGCAGGGGCTCGGTGAGGAGCGCGTTGTCCATGAGGTAGATCTGGCCGACGGCGAGATAGTTCGCGGCCCGCCAGTGCGCGTCGAGTGCGGTCAGTTCTCCGTCGGTCAGGACGGTGGGACGCTCCGCACCCGACTTGCCCTTCCCGAACTTCGCCCTCGGCGTCCGCTTCTCCTGCCGCATGGTCTCTCTCCCGTCAGGTCGTCACTTTTCGTGCTCGTCCATTGCTCCCGGTCACCGTCGCACAGCGGGAGTGGGGTGGTGGTAGAGGCCGACCGGCCCGGTCGGGAGATGTTTGGCCCTTCGCCCGCGTACCCGGGACGCGCGGGCCCACGCGGCAGCGGTCAGCGGCAGACGAGTGGTGAGGGGTTCAAAGGCTTGGGTTCAACGGCTTGAGCGGTGAAGGTCTGAGCGGTGAAGGTCTGAGTGGCGAAGGGTTGAGCGGTGAAGGGTTGAGGCGGGCGAAGCCCTCCTGGCGCTCGTACGGGAAGTAGGGATACGGCGCCACCTTGGCGCTCGCCGCGTCGAGCCGGGCCACCTGCTCGGGCGCCAGCTCCCACCCCACGGCGCCGATGTTCTGGAGCAGTTGCGCCTCGTCGCGGGCGCCGATGATGACGGAGGAGACGGTCGGGCGGCGCAGCAGCCAGTTGATGGCCACCTGGGGAACGGTCCTGCCGGTCTCCTCCGCGATCCCTTCGATGGCATCGATCACGCGGAAGAGATGGTCGTCGTCCACGGGCGGCCCGAAGTCGGCGGTCCGGTGCAGACGGCTGCCATCGGGCAGCGGCCGGCCACGACGCAGTTTGCCCGTGAGCCGCCCCCACCCGAGCGGGCTCCAGACCAGCGCGCCGACGCCCTGGTCGAGGCCGAGGGGCAGCAGTTCCCACTCGTAGTCGCGGCCGACGAGGGAGTAGTAGACCTGGTGCGCGACATAGCGCGGGTAACCGTGCCGATCGGCGGCGGCCAGCGACTTCATCAGCTGCCAGCCGGAGAAGTTGGAGACGCCGACGTAACGGATCTTCCCGGACCGTACGAGCTGGTCGAGCGCCGACAGCACCTCGTCGACGGGCGTCCCGGCGTCGAACGCGTGCAGCTGGAAGAGGTCGATGTGGTCCGTGCCGAGACGGCGCAGCGCGTCCTCCGTCGCCCGGATCAGCCGCGAGCGCGAGGAGCCCGCGTCCGCCGGCCCGTCGCCCATGGGCAGGCTCGTCTTGGTCGACAGCAGCACCTCGTCGCGGCGCCCCTTGATCGCCTGGCCGAGGACGTCCTCCGACGCGCCCGCCGAGTACACGTCGGCCGTGTCGAACATCGAGATGCCCGCCTCCAGGCAGATGCCCACAAGCCGGCGCGCCTCCTGCGCGTCGGTGTTGCCCCACGCACCGAAGAGCGGGCCCTGCCCGCCGAACGTGCCCGCGCCGAAGCTGAGAGCCGGGACCTTGAGCCCGGACGCACCCAACTGCCTGTACTCCATGATCGACCCCTCCACGAGACCCTGAGATTACTAACGGGACTCACGTCCCTTTAAGATGGCCTCAACGTAACAGAGAAGCGCCACTAACGAAACCGGAGTCCCGTTATGAGTGAGCGGCGAGCCCATGAGTGCTGAAGAGATGGACGATGCCTGTGACGATCCGGGGACCGTCCGTCCCGGAGGCCGTACAGCAAGAGTGCGGGCAGCGGTGCTCCGCACCGCCGGGGACGCCCTCGCCGAACACGGCTTCGCCCGCCTCGACCTCGCCGACATCGCGCGGCGCGCGGACGTCGGCAAGTCGACGGTGTACCGGCGCTGGGGGACGGTGGCCGGCCTCGTCGCCGACCTGCTGAGCGACATGGCCGAGCAGTCGCTGCCCCGCGCGGAGACCGGTTCGCTGCTCGGCGACCTGCGGGCCAACGCCGAACTCGTACGGAGCACGCTCGCCGACCCGCGCCAGGGCGCGCTGTTCAAGGCGGTGATCGCGGCGGCGACGACGGACGCGAGGACCGCCGACGCACTGCACCGCTTCTACGAGATCCGGGTCGCCGAGTGGGCGCCGTGCGTCGAACAGGCGGTGCGGCGGGGCGAGTTGCCGGCGGGGACCGACCCGTACGAGGTGATCCGCGCGGTCTCGGCCCCGCTGTACTACCGCCTGCTGACCAGCGACGCTCCCCTGGACGAGGCGGCGGGGGTACGCGCGGCGGAGGCGGCTGCGGCGGCGGCGAGGGCGGGCGTGTACGCGTAGGGGGTGCGGCGGGGGCGGGCGGGGCCGGATCTGTACGGTCTCTCCTGAGGCGGCAGCCATCGGGCGTCAACAGGAGGTACGTGTCGTGATCGGCATCTCGGACATCGAAGCGGCGGCGCGACTGATCGCCGGACACGTCGTACGGACGCCGACGGTCGAGAGCCCCGGCCTTTCGGCGCTGCTCGGGGTCCCCGTCACCGCGAAGCTTGAGCTCTTGCAGCGCACGGGTTCCTTCAAGGCTCGCGGCGCGACGGCGAAGCTGCTGTCCCTGAACGAGGCCGACCGCGCGGCCGGGGTGGTGGCGGTGAGCGGCGGAAACCACGCCATCTCCGTCGCGGTCATGGCGGACGCGCTGGGTGTGAAGGCCACCGTCGTCATGCCGAAGTCCGCGCCCGCGCGCGCCGTCGAGATCGCGGAGGCGGCCGGGGCGACGGTGCGGCTGACGGACACGATGGACGGCGCTTTCGCGCTCATGTCGCAGCTCCAGGCCGACGGACTGAGCCTGGTCCATCCCTTCGACGACCCGGTCGTCGTGGCGGGCCAGGGCACGGTCGGGCTCGAATTCGCCGAGGATGTCTTGGGCAGCGGGAAGGGCTCCGAGGGTGAGGGTTCTGAGGGCGAGGGCCTGACCGACGTACTCGTCAGCATCGGCGGCGGCGCGCTGATCTCCGGCGTCGCGGCGGCTCTGCACGCGCGCATGCCCGGCGTCCGGATCTGGGGCGTCGAGACCGAGGGCGCGCAGGCCATGTCGGAGGCGCTGGCCGGCAAGGGTCCGCAGCCGGTGCGGCTGTCGTCGATCGTCTCCACGCTCAGCGCCCCCACGGTCTCGCGGCTCACCTACGACCATGTGTCGGCCCTGGTCGACGACGTACTCGTGGTCTCGGACGCCGAGGCCGTCCAGGGCACCCTCGACCTCGCGAACCACGCGAAGGTCTGGGCCGAACCGGCCGCCGGCTGCCTCCTCCCGGCCGCCCGCCTCGTACGGGAACGCGTCGACGGCGACATGCGCCTGGGCCTGGTCCTGTGCGGCGGCAACGCGACCACGACGGACGTTGTCTCCTGGGCCGAACGCTTCAACCTCCGCTGACCGAAGCCCCCTTGAACCCCCGCCCCGACCACGGGCGGGGGTTCTTTGCGTATCCGTATGTCGGCGTACCCGGATAGGCGGGCGGCGCGGGCGCACGTACTTTGCTGGCGATCCCCCCATGTACGGGGCCCGCGCGACGGGTCCAGGTCACACCCCCCACAAGGAGATATGTCATGCTCTCGTCACTCCGAAGAATCGCTGGGGCATCCGCCGTAACGGCCGCCCTTCTCTTCGCGCTCCCCATGTCGGCCAACGCCGTCGAGAACAGTGACACCGCCCGTCCCGCCGCCGTGACACAGGCCGCCCAGGCCTCCGTCGCCGACTCCACCCCCTCCCCCCGCTTCGAGACGGGCGACGTCTCGAACCTCCCGCCGGTGAGCGCCGCCAAGCGGGACGTCCGGGTACCGGCGTGGAGCTACCACATCACCTCGTCCTGCAGCGGCCGCGAAGGCGCGATACGCCAGGGCGCCAACTACTGGGGCAGCGCCACCGAAACGGCCTCCAGCGGCACCCCGGTCTCCTGCGTCGGCGGCTACATCCAGGGCTGCGGCGGCGGCAACGTCGTGGGCTGCAACTGGGGCGCGGGCCAGCGCATCGAACTCTCCACCCTGGTAGGCGACTTCGCCCTCCTGGCGGCCCACGAGTTCGGCCACAACTGGTACGGCCACTCGGGCACCGGCTGCGCCAGCTGGGCAAGCCAAGCGGACGTCATGCGCACCACGATGTGCAGCTGACCACCAAGCTGCCAAGGAGCGGGCCGACCACCGAATACGGTCGGCCCGCTCCTCGTTGCCCACCCGCTGGGCGGCACCGGGGCTGCGTTGACGCCGGCCCACCGCCCGCTGTGCGACCGACCCGCCCCGCTGCCCGCCGAACCCCAACAGACCAGCCCACCGGGGCCGTTCGGCCCTGGGCCCCGTACCGACAGGGACACCGCGGCGTTCGCGCCGACCAACGGGCCGCTGGCCCGACCGCCCGCCCCGCAGCTGGCTCGCCTGACCGCCAGGCCCCAACAGACCCGCCCACCCCGGCCGCTCGACCCTCGCCCCCGCACCCACAGGGATGCTCCCGGCGGCCGGCCCGCCCCGGCCGTTCGGCCCTGGGCCCCGTACCGACAGGGACACCGCGGAGTTCACGCCGACCCACCGGCCGTTGACCCGACCGACCCGCCCCCGGCTGGCTCGTCTGACCGCCAGGCCCCAACGCACCCATACCTCCGCACATTCAGACGACCCCGACCCCAACCGGCCAGCTCGCCCCGGCCCCGCCCCCAGCCGTCGCACCCCAACAGACCCGCCAGCCACGGCCGCTCGGCACCCGACCCCGTACCGACAGGGGACGCCCTGGCGGCCGGCCCGCCCCAGGCGCTCGGCGTGCTCGGCTTTGGCGTCCGGTCGTGGCCGGCCGCAGCGGCTCAAACGCCGTCGTCGCCCCGCCCCGCGCCTTCGCGGGCCCGTGAGACCTCGTGGGTCAAGCCCTGCCGGCTCGCGATGCCGAGCTTGCGCATCGCTCGGGCCACATGCTGTTCCACCGTGCGCGGGGAGAGATACAGGGTGGCCGCGATCTCGCGGTTCGTGAGGCCGGTGGCCGCCAGTTCCGCGACCTCACCCTCGCGTGGGGACATGCGCTCCGCGTAACCCGGCCGACCGGGAGGCCGGCGCGGCGCGGCAGGGCGGTACGCGCGGAGCGTCGCCCGTACGCGCGCCGCGTCCCAGACCGCTCCGAGGGCGGTCAACTCCCCAACGCAGCCCGTGAGTTCCCCGACGGCCTCGTCCACCTCCTCCCCACCGAGCAGGAGCCCGCAACGGCCCGCGCCCTCCGCCATGAGCGCACGCGCGTACGGGTGCGGCAGCCCGGCGTACGCCGCACCCGCCTCGCGGAAACGCGCCCGCGCCTCCGCCGGCTCGCCGTCCGCCTCCGCCAGCACCGCCCCGCACCAGAGGAGGGCCGCAGTCGCCGACGGGGCATCTCGTCCCGTCAGACCGGCCGCGAACTCCGCCACCACCCGCCGCGCCGACTCCCGCCGCCCCACGCGGGAATGGGCCTCCACCACCCAGGGAGCCAGTTCGGCCGCCCATACCCAGACACCCTTCCTGCCGAGCCACGCCCAGGCGGATGTCGCGGCTTCGGCGGCGGACTCCACCTCCTGCCGGGCCAGCAGGAGCCGGATATGTGCGCCCGCCGCAGTCGCCGCCACCGGGGCCTCGCAGGTCTCGTACGACGTGTCCGGCGGGTCGCCCGGCGGGAGCCAGTCCCGTACCGCCGCCCAGTCCCCCTTCGCCAGCGCCAGCAGGGCCAGCACCACCCGGGCATCGCTCGCGCTGCCGTCCTCGGCCACCAGGCCCGTGCACCGTTCCGCCAACCCCTCCCAACGCCCGGTCAGCCAGTCCCGGAACAGCGCCGTCCCCCGTCCCACCCGCTCCAGGAACGGCGCCCCGCTCCGCGCCGCCAGTTCGATGCCCTCCGTCAGCAGCTCGTCCGCCCGGCGGTGGTGGCCCAGATACACAGCGCCGCTCGCCGTGTTGCACAGGCCCCGCGCCACCTGCTGACGGGCGGCACGGTCCCTGCTGTCACGGGGCAGCCGTTCAACCAGCCGCCAGGCTTCCGGGTCGCCCGTGTTCATCAGCACGATCGCCCGGCAGGCGGCGGTCGCCGTCCGCGCCGCGCGGTCCCCCGACACCTCGGCCGCCGCCTCCGCCCGCTCCAGCCAGGCCACGTTCTCCGCCAGGGAGGCGCCGGGGAAGAACGGGTTCGCCAGCGCCGCCATCGCCAGCGCGGCAAGAGCCGGCCGCCCTGCCTCCGTCAACTCCTCGGCCGCCCCGCGCAGTTCCCCCCGCCCCTCCTCGAAGCGTCTCTTGCGGTTGTGGAGGAGCAGGCCCAGTTCGAGCCGTATCTCGCCCCGGTCGGCAGCGGGCAGCGCCGCGTCCTCGACTATCCCGCGCAGGACCCGTGCCGTCCCGTCCGACCGACGCCCCAGTACCGCACCACGGGCCAGCGTCAGCGCCAGCCGCCCCCGCTTCTCCGGCGGAAGGCCGCCCACCTCCAGCGCCTCTTCCAGCAGCGTCACCGCCGCCTCGTCGTCGTTCACCAGATGCTCCGCGGCCCGCAGCCAGTCCTCCGTCCGGCCCCCGCCACGCCAGTGGCGAGCGATACGGGCCCACGGCACCGGCTCCCGCGCCGCCAGCATCGCCGCGGCCCGGTCGTGCAGCCGCTCCCGCACCGGGCCGGGCAACTCCCCGTACACCGCCGACGCCGCCAGCGGTACGGCGAACCCGTACCGCCCCTCGCTCGTCTCCCACAGCGCCGAGCCCTCCAGCGCCGCGATCAGCGCCGCCCGGCCGGCCTCCCCGCCGAAGCCCGCCACCGCCGCCAGGTCCCCGGCGCCCGCCGGCTCGTCCAGCACCGCAGCCGCCCAGACGACCGGGCGGTACGGCTCCGGCAGCGCGGCGGTCCTGTCCAGCACCAACTCCGCCAGCCGGACCGGCACTCCGACCTCGTCCACGTCCCTGGCGGTGAAGCACTCCCGCCCGGTCCGCCCCGCGTCGCGGTCCCGGTCGGCGGCTGCGTCCCGCAGCATCCGCAACAGGTCCACGAGAACCTGCGGCACCCCGCCGGAACGCTGCCGCAGCCGCGCCACGAACTCCTGCGGACACCGCCGAGCCCCCAGCAACTCCCCCGCCACACCCCGCACCCGCCGCTCGTCCAACGGCTCCAGGCGCCACCGCACGGCCGACAGCCGCGCCGGATAATCAACCGCCGCCCCCAACGGCAGCCCGGCTCGGGGCAGTTGTGCTGGCCGGTAGGTCAGCACCGCCGCGAAGGGGGTCGGCGGCTCCCTCAGCAGACCACGCAGCAGGGCCAGACAGTCGTCGTCCGCGTGGTGGAGGTCCTCTGCGACCAGGAGAACGGGACGAGTTGAGGCAAGCAGCGTCTCCAGGGCCTGGTACGCGGTGATCCGCACCCCGATCGCAGCCGCGTCCGGCGCCGGCGCCTGTTCCGACCCCTCGCACGACTCGCGAGCCTCGTTCGCAGGCGACCGCACCCCGTCCACAACTCCCTGCTCGGCTCCGGCTACGGCTCCGCCCGAACCCGCACCGGTACCCGTGACACCCGGCCGTCTCCCAGACACCACCGAGCTGCCGGCGCGCGGCTCCGGACCGAGCGGATCGGCGACCACGAAGCCGCCCGACGCCTGAAAGGTCACCACCAGCCGCGCCGCCGCCCGCGCCTGCGGCAACTCCAGCAGACGGTGCACCAGTCTGCTCTTCCCCATACCGGCGTCGCCCTCGACCAGCACCAGCGTCGGCTCCCGCCCGGCACCGCCCCCCGCACCGGCACCACCGCAAGCACCGGGCAGCGCGGACATCAATCGCCGCTCCCACGCTTGTTCGTGCAAGGCCCACTCCTCACGGTCATCACGCACTGGTCGCCGAACCGGCCCGTCCGTGGACGGAATCGCGGACAACCTCCCTCCGGTCTTCGCTACCTATCACGCACCGACATGCACAGAACAGACAGCACCCGGCCAGCCCCGCCTACCGCAATCCCCCCTCGAACGACCACCCGCCACGGCCGGCCAACGGTGGGGCACCCGGCCGCATGACGCAGATGTGCGCGAATTTCTGGAACTCGTACGGGCGAATCCCGTTCCACTTTCTGCCCAAGACTCGTCCCCAGATGATTTCGTGGCGAGTTCTGGTCGTTGGTAGGAGCAGTGAAGCGGAAATGCTCCTGCTCGCTCGCGTCCGGATCCGGTGTGTCGCCACTGCGGGACGTGCAGAGCCACTTGCCGGACGGCGCCCCCCACCTCAGTCCTTGGAGCCACCCTGTGCCCGTGCCCACCGACGCGATCACCAGCTCACGCACCCCCCTCCCCGACGCCGCCCTCACCTTCCCGCCCCAGCCCACCGACGGAGGGACGGACGGCGGGGCAGACAACGCCGGTCAGCACACGGAGACGGAGACCGTCGAACACGAACTGACCTTCGGCGGGTTCCGCTACACCTGCCGCATCGCCCGCCAGGGCCGCCTCGACACCGAACCCATCGTCATCCTGGGCGGGTCCTCCCAGGACCGCCACTCGTGGCAACGCCACGAGAAGTGGCTCACCCCCCTCAGCTCCGTCATCACCGTCGACCTGCCCGGCTATGGGACCGCCGACTTCCTGCCCGCGAAGTACGGCGTCGACTTCCTCGCCGCCGCGGTACGCCATGTCGTCGACGAACTCCGCATCCCCCGCCTCAATCTGGTGGCCGCCTGCTACGGCGGAGCCATCGGCGTCCGGTTCGCCCAGCACTACCCTCACCTCCTCGAACGGTTGATGCTCGTCGGAATGACCACCGTCATTCCCGCCGACTACGCGATGGCCATGGAGCGTTGGGACGGCATGATCCGGCGTGGTGAGACGGAGCCCATCGCCCGTGAGCTCGCCGACCGGTTCATGTCGCCTCCCGGCACCGGTCATGTGCGCAAGAAGGCCGCCGTCGCCCGACTCGTCTACCAGCAGATCGCGGCGCAGAACCCCGAACAGTTGCGTATGTCCGCGGAGCACAACTCCCGGCTGATGCGCCACGAGTGGTATCGCCCGGAGCCGACCCCTGCCATCCCCAGCCTGGTCGTCACGGGTGAGCACGACACCCTGACCACACCCGCCATGGGCCGCACGATGGCCGCCTGCCTGCCGTCGGCCCGGTTCATGACCATCGAGGAGACGGACCACCTCGCCCCGGTGGAACGCATCGCCGACTTCGCGGACCTCATGGCTCGCTTCTGCACCGACCGCCCGTTGGAGGGCCTGCCCTACGCCACCGAGCCGGAGGTATTCGGCGCCCCCCAGCCGGCCTGACCGGCCAAAGGTCCGGCTCCACCACGCCCCGTCCGCTTCCCGGCCCGCTCCTTCCACCCATGTCCCTCACCCCTCCTGTCCGCCGACACCCGGCACGATCAGGCCCGATTCGTACGCCGCGACCACCGCCTGCGTGCGATCACGCAGGCCGAGCTTGTTGAGCACACGGCTCACGTGCGACTTGACCGTCTCCTCGCTGACGATCAGCCGGGCCGCGATCTCCGGGTTGGACAGGCCCTCGGCGATCAGCCGCAGCACATCCGTCTCGCGCGGGGTGAGCGCGTCGAGCCGCGGAGCGGGGGCCGCGGCCGGCTTTCGGCGCTGCCGAGCGAACTCACCGATGAGACGACGGGTGATCGCCGGCGCGAGCAGCGCGTCCCCCGCGGCGACCACCCGCACCGCGTCGAACAGCCGCTCAGCGGCGACGTCCTTGAGGAGGAAGCCGCTCGCGCCCGCGCCCAGGGCGTCGTAGACGTGCTCGTCCAGGTCGAAGGTGGTCAGGATGATGATGCGTGGCCCCGCACCTTCCCCTGCCTCGGCCACGACTCGCTCGGTCGCCTCGATGCCGTCCATGACCGGCATCCTGACGTCCATGAGCACGACGTCGGGGCGCTGTTCGCGGCAGACCCGTACCCCCTCGGCCCCGTCGCAGGCGGTGCCGGACACCGTGAAGTCGCTCTGTGTGGTGAGCAGTCCGGCGAAGCCGGCCCGCACCAGCTCGTGATCGTCCACGATGACGATGCGCGTACTCATCGGACTGCCTCCGGCACCGGTAGCGGCAGCCTCGCCTCCACCAGGAAGCCCCCACCGGGTGCCGCGCCCGCGCGAAGCTCGCCCCCGACCGCGGCGACCCGCTCGCGCATGCCCAGCAGCCCGTGCCCCGGGGACCGGCCGCCCGCTCCCGGCGCCGGTCCCGGCCCGTTGTCCCTGATACGCACTTCGAGCACCTCCGGGTGGTAGCGCAGTTCGACGTCGACGGCTGCCCCCGGAGCATGCCGACGGGCGTTGGTGAGGGCTTCCTGGACTATGCGGTACGTGGTGAGCTCGATGCCCGGGTCGAGCGTCGCCACCGGCCCACTGACGATCAGCCGCGTGGCGGCGCCGGTCGCCTCACGCGCGTCGTCCAGCAATTCGTTGAGCTGCGTGAGCCCCGGCTGCGGTCTTCGGGTGACGGGCGGGGTGCCCGCGTCCTCACGGAGCACGCCGAGCAGCCGGCGCATCTCCGTCAGCGCGGCGCGCGCCGTGTCACCGATGTCCAGCAACCGCTTCGCCCCGGCCTCGGGCATGCCGGCCGTCGTCAGCCGGGCGGTCTCCGCCTGCACGGAAATCATCGAGATGTGGTGCGCGACCACGTCATGCAACTCGCGTGCGATGCGTGCTCGTTCGCCACGCGCCACATGTTCGTGGAGCGTGTCGGCCATGGCCCTCTCGGTGGCATCGCGCGCCACCTCCTCGGCGCGCGACCGACGGCCTGTCGCGTCCGCGACGGCCGCCGCCGCGAGCACTGCCGTCACCACCCCGTACACCCGTATCCCGTTGATCTGCGGGCCCGCGAGCGCGGTCGCGACGTAGGGGAGCACCAGCAGCACGGCGAGCCGGCGGGAGCCGCGACCGCCGAGCCAGTGCAGGGCGAGCAGCTGCGCGACAAGCCCGGCGACGGTCAGCACATGGAAACTCACGAGCGACACGACACTCGCGGCCGTGAGGCAGAGTGTGGACGCGGTAGCCAGCTTCGTGCGCAGCAGGCCGACCGGTGTCGTGGTGCTGATCGCGAGCGTGAGCGCGAACGAGAGATCGGTGTCGATACTTCCCCCGCGCACCGCGGTTTCTCCGCACGCGAGCAGCGCGAGCACCGCCCCGACCGCCGCCTGCCGGTCGGGCGAGTCGGCGATTCGCTTCGCCACGCGCTTGATTTCTTCGCTCACGTCCACCATTGTCCCGGCGCCGAGACCAGTTGGCGTCCCCCTGACCAGCCCTCTTGGCATCCCCCACACGAGCGATAACGACGGCGGTTCCTCCCCCGTGCCAGGGGTGCCGAAGTGCGCTCTCTCGCGTGACGACCCGGGGCACCCTCGCTCCCTAGCCTTTCGAGCATGCAGGCAACCATCGAAATTCAGGGGCTGCGAAAGCAGTTCGGGCAGACGGTCGCGGTTGACGATCTGTCCTTCATCGTGCGACCGGGTCAGGTCACCGGCTTCGTCGGGCCCAACGGCGCGGGCAAGTCCACGACCATGCGTATGCTCCTGGGCCTCGACGCGCCCGATTCCGGGCAGGCGTTGATCGGCGGCCAGCGGTACGCGACGCTGCGTCGGCCGCTGACCGAGGTGGGGGCGCTGCTGGACGCTGGGGCCGTGCACCCGAGCCGGCGCGGCCGCGACCATCTGCTGTGGCTCGCGCACTCGCACGGTTTCGCGGCCTCGCGCGTCGACGAGCTGCTGGAGCGGGTGGGCCTCGCGTCTGTGGGCCGGCGCCGGGCGGGGAACTACTCGCTGGGCATGCGGCAGCGGCTGGGGATAGCGGCCGCGCTGCTCGGCGATCCGCCGGTGCTGGTGCTGGACGAGCCGGTCAACGGTCTTGATCCGGAGGGGATCCGGTGGATCCGTGGCTTTCTGCGCGGGCTGGCGCGCGAGGGACGCGCGGTGCTGGTGTCGAGTCATCTGATGAGTGAGCTGGAGGACTCCGCCGACCATCTCGTGGTCGTCGGGCGGGGCCGGCTCATCGCCGACACCTCCGTCGCCGAGCTGCTGGCCGCCGCCTCGGGCGAACGGGTCTCGTTGCGTACGTCCGCGCGCACGGAAGCCATGAGGGTGCTGGCCCGCGAAGGGGCGACGGTCACGGCGGACGGGCCGCGGTCGCTCACCGTCAGCGGCCTGCCTGCGGAGCGGATCGTCGCACTGCTGACCACGGGCGGGGTGCCGTTCTCGGAGATCGGAGCCCACCGGGCCACGCTGGAGGAGGCGTATATGGAACTGACCCGTGACGCGGCCGAGTTCCGCACGGTCGAGGCGGGCGCGGACACGGCGTCCGGCCCCGCACCGGCCACGGCGGCGGCGAATGAGGCGGAGGGGACGCGCTCATGACCACTCCCCCCACTGTCACCCCCTACCGCTCCGAACTCCCGCCCGCGCGTGACGGGTTCCCCCAGTTGCTGCACGCCGAGTGGACCAAGCTGCGCACCGTGCGCCGGTGGAGCTTGACGCTGCTCGCCTGCGTGGTGATCACGGTTCTGGTCTCGCTGCTCTCGGCCTACAGCGGCAGCAGCGATGTCTCCGGAGACCGCACTCCACCCCCCGTAGGGCCGCACGGAGGCGTCGTGTCCGACAGCTTCCCCTTCGTCCACCGGCCGTTGACCGGCGACGGCAGTATCACCGCCCGGGTCTCTCCGCTCACCGGCCGGGAGGAGCGACCGGCCGAGCCCTGGGCCAAGGCCGGAGTGGTGATCAAGGAGAGTACGAAGGCGGGATCCCCCTACGCGGCGGTCATGATCACGCCGGGGCACGGGGTCCGGCTCCAGTCGGGCTTCACCCATGACACCGCCGGTGGCACCGTCGCCCGTGACCGGCCGCACTGGCTGCGGCTGACCCGCTCGGGCGAGGAGTTCACCGCGTACGAGTCGGCCGACGGCTCGTCGTGGGAGAAGGTCGGCACGACGCGAGTGAATGGGCTGCCGGAGACCGCCCAGGCAGGTCTTTTCGTGGCCACCCCCGAAGAGACCATGGTGCAGAGGCAGTTCGGCTCCAACTCGGTCGGAGGGCGTCCCGCGCGGGTCACCGCAGCCTTCGACCACGTGACGGTGGACGGCGGACAGGGCGCCTGGCGCCAGGACACCGTCGGGGGCGGCGCCGGCGGAGGCCTCAGGGGACCACAGGACAGTTCCACGGAGAAGTCCGGCACCTGGACGCTGACGGGCTCGGGCAACGTGGCGCCCTACACACCGGATGTCGACATCACCCAGCAGTCCCTCGCGGGAGCACAGATAGGGCTGATTCCGCTGGTGGCCTTGGGCGTGCTGTTCATCACCGCCGAGTACCGGCGCGGCATGATCCTGACGACACTGACGGCAAGTCCGCGCCGGGGCAGGGTGCTGGTCGCGAAGGCCGTCGTCCTGGCCGGTGTCTCCTTCGTGGCCGGTCTTGTCGCAGCCATGCTGTCGTTCCTGCTCAGCGAGCCCGAGTTGCGCGACCGTATGCCCAATCCCCTCTTCCATCCCGATGTGGCCCTCACCGACACACCCGTGCTGCGCGCGGTTGTCGGCACCGCCGTCCTGCTGGCCGCCGTCGCCGTGCTGGCCCTGGCACTGGGCGCGATCCTGCGGAACACAGCCGTGGCCGTGACGTTGATCGTGGTCGCGCTCGTCCTGCCGCTCGTCCTTCTCTCGGGGCTGCCGATCGGCACCGCGCACTGGGTGATGAAGCTGACCCCGCTCGCCGGCTTCGCGGTGCAGCGGACGCTGCCCCAGTACGAGCACGTTGACGCGGTCTGCCTCCCCGAGAACGGCTGCTATCCGCAAGGCCCCTGGGCAGGGCTCTCGATGCTGTGCCTGTGGGCGGTCGCGCTCCTCGCGGTGGCGGTCTGGCGACTGGGCAGGAGGGACGCATGAGGGGCGCACTCCGCGCGGAGTGGACGAAACTCCGTACGGTGCCGAGCACATGGTGGCTGCTGTCCGCCGTGTCCGCGCTGACATGGGCGCTGGGTGCGGTGGCCACCGGGGCCGTGTCGGCGGACCAGTGTCCGTCGCCGCAGGAGTGCCACGAGGACACCGTCAAGCTCAGCCTTACCGGCATCTGGCTCGGCCAGGCAGCCGTGGCCGCGTTCGGGGTGCTGGCGATGAGCAGCGAGTACGGGACGGGGACCATCCAGGCCACGCTGGCAGCCGTACCGGGCCGAGGTCGTGTTCTCGCCGCAAAGGCGGCGGTCGTCACCGGTGCGGCACTGGCGGCGGGGATGCTCGCCGTCCTCGGGTCCCTGCTCGCCGGCCGGTTCATCCTGTCCGGCAACGGCTTCAGCTCGGCGTCGCTCTCCTTCTTTGAGGGACCGGTCCTGCGTGCCGCCGTGGGCACGGTTCTCTACTTGGGCCTGATAGCGCTGCTCTCGCTGGGCGTGGCTACGGTTGTCCGGGACACGGCCGGTGCGATCACGACGGTGCTCGGGTTGCTCTACGCGCTGCCCGCCCTGGTCGAGTTGGTGGGCGACGAGAAGTGGCAGGAGCGAATACGTGAGTGGGCCCCCGCCTCGGCGGGGCTGGCCGTTCAGGCCACCAAGAACCTGGACAGCGTGCCGATCGGCCCCTGGTCCGGCCTCGCGGTTCTGGGGGCGTGGGCGGGAGCGGGGCTGCTGGCGGGGGCCGCAGTGTTCAAACTCCGCGACGCGTGAATCCGCAGTGGACACCGACGGCCCCAGCTACAGCTCTGCTACGGCTCCGCTACGGGTCTACGGCGGGCTTCCCAACCCCGGCCCCCACAGCCCTACAGTACGAAGATCGTGCAAGCTGGATGAATCGGGGAATTCATGGCGCTTTTCGGGAACGCACACACCATCAATCCGGCCTCCGCCCAGCAGGACTACGCGCGGCTGCTGGGACAGGGTGAACAGGTGCATGCCGCCTACCAGTTGATCCGGGACAGCATCCTCTTCACCGACCGGAGGCTGATCCTCGTCGACAAGCAGGGGATAACCGGGAAGAAGACCGAGTACCACTCCATTCCGTACCGGAGCATCACGCACTTCGCCGTGGAGACGGCCGGCACCTTCGATCTCGACGCCGAGCTGAAGATCTGGCTCTCCGGTGCCTCGCTGCCGATCCAGAAGACCTTCACCAAGGGTGTCGACATCTACGAAGTGCAGGCCATCCTCACGCAGTTCGTCGCACGGTAGTAAGCGGCCGAGGGCGGGCGGCTCCGTCAGCGGGCGGCAGGTGGCTCCTTCGGGGTGATCAGCAGCGTCACGGTGCGGTTCCGGGGCGCGTTCGCCTCCGTCGCCGGGAAGGGGCCCCGCCGCTGGTCGGCGCTGACCAGCCGGAAATCCGTCAGCCGCAGGTCGCTGTCCTCCGCCAGATACCACGCCGCGACCCGGGCGCGTTCCAGCGCGACCACGGAGCCACCGCTCGGCGCCCCGCCGGGCACGGCGACCGAGTGGCCCACCACGGTGGTCTCCACCCCGGCCACCGCCCCCTCCCCGGACCCGGACTCCAGGTCGGCCAGCCTGCGGCCGATCTCCGTCAGGGCCGTGGCGCCCTCCCGGCTGATCACGGTGTCGTACGGGAACACCCCCGTACTGAAGACCAGTTGGATGTCGTCGGCGTGCCGCCGGAGCTCGACGCCCGGCATCACGAGGCTCTTCGCGACCTCGTCGAGCGTGCTGTGGCGGCGCTCCGCGTCCGCCTTGCTGTCGGATTCGAGTGAGGCCAGGCGCTCCTTGAGCTCGTCGGCGCGTTGCGACTCGGCCCGCAGCCGCTCCGACCCGGTGTCCGCCTCGGTCACCGATCCCGAGGCACGGCCGCCGTTGTCGTCGCCGTTCGAGACCAGCCGGACGGCGCCGCCGACCAGCGCGACTCCCGCCACCGTGGCGGCCAGGGCTCCGGCGATCACCGCGACCCGGCCGGTGTGGACGACCGGGCGGGCGTGCCGGCGGCCCGCGGTGATCTTGGCGAGCGTACGGCGGCCCGCGGCGGCGTCCGGATCGTCGGGCGCGAGCGCCTCCACCCGGGTCCAGCACGCGTCCGCCTCGGGCAGCTCACCGAGTTGGGCGTGCACCTTCGCCCGCAGGTTGAGGGCGGCCACCACGGTCGCCCGCTCAACTCCGGACACACCGCCGGACGCACCGCCCGAATCACCCCCGGAGCCGGGCTTCGCGAAGCTGACCCGCGCCGTGTCCAGGTGGCCGCCCGTGTCCAGTTCGTCCAGCAGCCGGGCGGCCTGGCCGAGGTCGCCCGCGCGCGCCGCCGAGTGCGCCCGGTTCACGGTCAGTTGAAGGCTCATGGCCCGTGCCCGCACCGAATCGGTCATCTCGCTCACGCCCTGCCCAGCCAGACGACCTTGTCCTGCTCATCCTTCGGAAGCAGCCGGTACAGCCGCTGGTTCACCGCGTCCAGGCCCTGCCGGTCGTTCGCCGCGATGGCCCGGTGCCCTTCCTGGATGAGCGGCCCGGCCTGCCCGGAAGCCCGCAGCATCTCCTGAAGGGTGTAGAAGAGCTTCACGGACCAGTCGGGGCTTCGCCGCTCCAGTTCGAACAGCAGCGACCCCGTCCGGTCGATGAGCCCGCGAACCGCCACCGAGTCCTGCGCGTTGATCGCCTCCTCCGCGCGGCTCTGGATCGCGGCCAGCTCCTGCCGGTCGGCCGTCTCGCCGTGCTGACGCACGAGTTCCTCGGCCTCGGCGAGCGCCGACCGCAGGTCCCGTACGAGACCGGGCAGCCCCACCGCGTCCGCGATGTCGTCCAACTCCGCCTGGAGATCGCGCAGTCGCTCCTCCGCCGTGGCCGCGGCGCCGTTGTCCACGGCCGACGCGTCCACCTGGTCGCGGGCGGTGCCGACGGACCGCTCCTCGTCCAGCTTCCGCAGCCGGCGCTCCGCGTCGGCCGAGCCCGCGTCCGCCACGTATCCGCGCAGCGTCGCCAGCCGTCCCTCCGCCTCGTCCAGGATGTCGCGCAGTTCCTCGGGCTCCTTGGCCCGGATGTCGTCCAGGTTGATCTCGGCCTCGAACTGCGCCTGCACCAGCGGCACATCGGCGACCACCGTGACCATGCTGGACGCGTCGACCTCGACGGTCACCTCGACCTCGCTGCCCGCCGGCAGGTCGATCCGGATGTCACGCGGCCGGATCTCCAGCATGCCCACGCCACGGTTACGGTCGGCCCGGCTGCGTTCGCCCTGGATGACCGGGATCCGGATCGTCGCGTCGCCCTCGGAGCGGCTCAGGGCCGCCGACGTACGGAACACCTCACGCACGGACGTCGGCAGAGTCGCGCCCTTGCGCAGCATCGGCGCGAAGACCTGCTCGGCGAGCTGGATGCCCAGCGAGTGCGCGAGCCGTACGCCGCCGAACTCCACGTCCCCGTGAGTGATCGACAGGGTGTTGGAGGCGAGTTCGCACCGGGTCCCCGACGGGTCGGTCAGCTCGACGGAGAACTTCGACGTCGTGTGCGGGGTGAGGACCACCTCGGTGATGAAGACGCCCTCCGCGTTCAGCGAGATGGCGCCGGAGTGGAACGGCGGCTGGCCGTCCGGGTTGTTCACGGTCACCGTGTAGCCCGTGAAGTCCGGCCCCGCTCCCGACTCCGCCCCCGACGAGCCGCGCACGCGCCCGCCGACGGTGGGCTGGAGGTTGGTGACGCTGGGCTCGTACGACAGCTCGACGGCGAACTGCCCGGCCGGGACCGGCGCCTTCGACCGCGGGATCCGGACCGTGCTGGCGAAGATCGCCGCGCCACGGGCGACGACCGTCGTCGGGTCGAGGCTGACGTCGAGTTCGATGCCGAGGCCGTGGCGCGGGTCGGCCAGCCGTTCGCGCAGTCCGGGAGAGAGCGTGACACCGCCGACGAGCAGCAGACGGTCGATGTCGTCAGGACCGAGGGCCGCTTCGGCGATGGCGTCACGGCACAGGTTGATGGCCCGGACGTAGAACGGCTCGGCGATCGCGTCGAGTTCGCCGCGTGTCAGCGTGTGTTCGAGGGTGAGGGGGTTCCCGTCGGCGTCGTTGAGGTCGATCAGCATCTCGACCTGGTCCTGCCGGGAAAGATGGATCTTCGCGTCCTCGGCCGCGCGCTTGAGCTTCGCGAAGTTCCTGCGCCACTGCGGGTTGTCCCTGCGCATGTCCGCCAGGCCGAGTTCGGCGGCGGCGGCGGGCACCAGCAGCCGCTCGATCAGCGCCCAGTCGATCAGTTTTCCGCCGAGGAACGGGTCCCCGGCGTGGTTGAGCACCCGCAGGTCGCCGTCGCGCTTGCTGACGAGAGCGGCGTCGAAGGTGCCGCCGCCGAAGTCGAACACCATCCAGTACGCGCGGTCGGTCGCGTCCTGGAAGCCGTACGCGAAGGCCGCTGCCGTCGGCTCCTGAACCAGCGGGCACGCGGAGGTGAATCCGGCCAGCTCGGCGGCCTCGATGGTCGCCTTGTTCTGGTTCAGCGCGAAGGCGGCGGGGACGGTGATCACCGCCGACTCGGGCGGGGTGCCGGTGTGGTGCGCGGCGTCCGCGCGCAGCGACCGCAGGACCTCGGCGGACAGCTGCGGCGGGCTGAGGGAGGCACCGGCCGTGGCGAAGGTCTTCCGCGAGTCGGCGAGGCCCATCTCCAGCTTGAACTCGGCCGTGGCGTTGGCCGGATCGTGCTCCACGCGGTCCCGCGCCTGGCGGCCGACGTGGACCCTGCCCTCCTTGGGGATCCACACCGCCGAGGGGGTGATGTCCCAGCCGTCGTTGTTCTTGATGACGGACACATTGCCGCCCTCGACGACGGCGATGGCGCTGTTGGTCGTACCCAGGTCGATACCGAAGTCGACGGTGTCACGCATGATCGGTCCTCTCGTGGTCCGAGCTGGACGGTGCTTCTGAGGCACGGGCAGGGGCGGATGTGGGGGCGGATACGGAAGGAGCAGTCGCGGGGACGGAGTCCTCGGGCGCCGGCACGGCGTCGGCAGGTTCAGGCGCGGGCCCCGGCGCCGACTCGGACACCGGCTCCGCCTCGGGTACGGGATCGGGTACGGGATCGGGCGCGGGCGCGGGCGCGGGCGCGGGCGGAGAGCCGACGATCACCTGGCCCATCTGGATACGGCGGCCGTTGAGATAGATCGTCGGCCTGATCGTCTCCAGGACCGTCTCGGCCGTCAGCGAGGGATCTTCCTCGAAGGTCAGCGCCTCCAAGGACAGCCCGGCGTGGAACGCGTCGCCCTCGTGTTCCTGTACGAGCAGACCGGCCTCGTCCAGCGCCTCGCGGCACGACCGCAGATAGCGGCTGGTCTGCCGCGAGCGCGAAGTCGCCGCCTCGCCCTGGCGGTTGAGCCTGCGCTGGGCGCGCCACAGATTCGTCGCGGCGTCGGCGAGCGCCTTCGCGTCCAGGGATTGCTCCTCGGCCGGACCGGCCGACTCGCCCGCGGTTACGGAACCGGCGCCGCCCTCCGAGACGCCCCCCGAGTCGGCCCCCGTATCCGCAGCCGTATCCACGGCCGCGGCCGACGCCGCCACCGACGCGAGCAACCGTTCCAGCTCCTCGCGCGACGGTTCGTCCCAGGGCAGCGGCGCGATACGGAAAGCCCGGTGGTGCCGGCGCTGCGCGAGGTCCGCCCTGAGCCGGGAGAGCCGCCCGCTCACATCATCACCCCCCGGCGCCACAGCGTGAGCTTGGACAGATAGCGGTCACGCAGGTATGGCGACAAGTTGACGGCCTCCTCCATGAGGTCGGCGGCGCGGTCGAGTTCCCCCGGCGAGCGGGCCAGTGCGAGTGCTTCTTCGGCCAGCCGCCGGGCACGTTCCGTGGGCGGCCTGTTGGGACGTTTGGTGGTGGCTTTGGGCGGCGGCCCGGTGGTCGAAGATGTCTCGCCGCCACCGGAGTTGGGGCCCGTCGCCCCCTCCCCCTTCCCGCGTCGCGCCGCCTCCGCCGCCTCGGCCGCCGCGCCGGCCATGGACTCCGCGCGCTCGCGCAGCGCGTCCGCGAGGAACTGGGCAGTGGCCGGCCGGTTCTGCGGATCGATCTCCAGGGTGGCGAGCACGATGCGGTCCAGGTCCGCGTCGACCTCGTCGTTGTAACTGCTCGGCGGCAGCAGCGACCGGTTGAACCGCCCGAAGGAGAACGACGAGAACTCCTCCCCGCCCCCGTGGAACGGAAAGCGGTTGGTCAGCAGCAGATACGCGATCACGCCGACCGACCACACGTCGCTGGCGCACGAATAGCCCTGGTTACGCATCACTTCGGGTGCCATGAAGGCGTACGTCCCCTGGGCACTGGCCAGATGAGTGAACGGATCGGCGCGCTTGGCCAGCCCGAAGTCGCTCACCCGCACGCGCATGCCCGAACCGTCGTAGCCGATCAGTACGTTGGCCAGAGTCACGTCCCGGTGCACGATCGGCGGGTCCTGGGCGTGCGCGACGGCGAGACCGCTCGCGATCTGGGTCATCACCTCGGCGACGAGATCCCTCGGGACCATCGACTTGTGTGCCGCGGCGAGGCGTTCAAGGCTGCCGCCCGCGACGTACTCCATTGTGAAGAAGCCCCGCAGTCCCTCGCGGGTGCGCACGGTGTTGGCGTCGAAGAGCCGGACGATGTTGGGGTGCCCGAGAGTCGACAGCAGCCGGGCCTCGTCCAGCATCCGCCGCGTCTCCTCCAGGGACGCGACCCGCTTGAACAGCTTCATCGCCTGCCAGCCGAGATACTCGTGGCGCACCCGGTGGACCTCGGCAAACGCCCCCTCACCCAAAGGGCGGTCGATCACGAGGGTGTCGCTGACCCTGTCACCACTGACGAGGAGTGTCATGCGGGGTCCGCCTTCCGACCGCCCGAGCCCGAACCGGGGCCGGAGCCCGAACCACGCCCACCAGACCCGGAGCCCGAGCCCGACCCGGCCCCGGAGCCCGAACCATCCCCGCCCGCGAGCACGTTGAGCCGGTACCCGATCCCCGTCACCGTCTCCAGAATCTTCGGATTCGACGGATCCGCCTCGATACAGCGCCGTACCGCCCGTACGACACCCGCGATGTCGGCCCTGCTGTACGACCGGTGCGGCGCCCACTCCTCGTTCGAGCCCCACAACGCCGTGATCAGCTCGGCGTGTTCACACGCGACGGCCGCGCCGCTCGTGCTGCGCCCCGCCATGTACCGCAGCAACTGATGCCCCTGCGGCCGCAGTCCGGTGATCAGCGTCTCCTCGCCGTCCTCGTTGCGGTACGCCCTCGCGGCGACCCAGTCGTACCGCAGGCACGGCCCCGTGTGGCGTACGTCCGAAGGCGAACCGAACGGCGCAGGCCGGGTGGTGTGCGGGTCCAGGAAGGTCAACTCCCAGTACACCGGCTCCCCTTCGGGATCCATGTCGCCCAGGATCAGCACCGTGTCCCCGTGCTGTATGCGCTTGCGCGCCTGGAGCCGCTCTATGGTGTCGCCGTGTCTCAGCAGCGTCCCGTTGACGCTCGCGTTGTCCGTCACCGACCACATGCCGTCGGCGAAGTCGAGGGTGCAGTGCAGCCGTCCGACCCAGCGCTGCGGATCGGGCCCGAGCCCGACGTCGGGGGCCCGCTCGGGCACCGCGCGCCCGACGGTGACCGACACGCCGCTCAGCTCGAAGACGGTCTGCGTGCCCTCCGGTGAACTCACCCGCAGAGCAGCCCCCTTGACCCCCACCACCCGTCTCTCCTCCATGGTCATCATCGGTAGTCTCCGGTCGGACGGGCGTGTCGTCACAGCCCGCCGCCCCAGAGGTTGTCACCCACGTAGGACACGGCGCACATCGCGTAGATCTGGGTGCTCAGACCGCTCCACCAGTCCTGGGCGGGATAGACGACGTGCAGCCGCATGGTGCTCGACACGCCTTTCGTCAGATCCTCGCACGCTGCCTCGGCCCGTGCGTAGACAGCTTCGTTGCCCGGCCACGGGGGGCGGTCGTCGACCTCGTACAGAACGGGATATCCCACGATCTCGGCCCAGTGGGACTCCTCGCAGGGCACGATGGGGAGATCGACCGACTCGGCGGAGAGATCCTTCTTGGACTTGACGCACGACCCCACCGGCGCGTTGTCCCGGACGAACTGGCTGAACGTGTCCATGAGCGCCGGTGCCTCCGTCACCCCCGCGTTCAGCGGTACCCGGTCCTCCTCCGTCATGGCCCCGTTGTCCGCCCGGTGCACCACACACGTCGTGTATTCGGCGCCCAGTTGGGATCTGACCGCCATTCCCCAGGCCTCCTTGCCGGGCACCGTGTGCGTCACCGCCAGTCCCGCCCCCTCCGTGCCGAGCCGGGCCAGCACGAGTTCGCACCGGAAGCGGGAGAGCGCCACCGCCTGGTCCGCTCCCGGGTACTTGCGCGTCAGATACGTGGAGTCCCTGCCGAGCAGCGGCTGGTAGGCCACCACCTCACCCCAGTGGGCGTCGTCGCACGGGACCGTATCCACCTCGCGTGCGCCTACCTCCCAGTCCGACTCCCGCTCTATGCACCCGCCCACCGGATCGTTCTCCTCGGCGTCGGCCGCCGACAGGACGAACGTGCCGGTCCCCGGCCGGGCTCCGCTGTCGCCGCTGTCGTCGTTGTCGAACACCCCCGTGAGCGCTCGCGCGAGGAGGATCAGCAGTACGACGGCCATGACCAGGGCGAACACCTTCCGGCTACGGCCGGGGGTGCCCGGGGTGCCGTAACTGCCCGAGCCGCTCCTTCTGTACGAGCCCGGCCAGTTGCGGAGATCGTCCATCATGCGGTCGATTTCCTCAGTGCCCGCGCCGCCCGCCAACTGGCGTTTGACGTTGAGCAGAAGGCTTCTGGCGAGGCTGATGCGGCCGGCCGCGACCAGTTGGTCGACCTGCGTCCTGATCTGGTTGAAGGTCTCCATCATGTTGCGCAGACCGTCGCGGTTCGTCCTGATGGTCTGCTGGGTGACCGGGTCCGTCGCCAACTCACCCGCCGTACGGAACCATTTGGACGCCTTCAGATTCGCCCCCGGGCCGAGCGCGTCCGTGGCGGCGGTGGCGCAGTTGTTGAGCAGGACCGCGACGTCGTTGCGGGCGGTCGAGGTGCGGCGGTGCCTGGCGTGGGGGACCAGGGCCTCCAGCTGTTTCAGCGCGGGCAGGGCGTGTTCGTACACCTGTGCCGCGGCGCCGTCCCAGTCCCCCCCTTCCAACTGGGACGACGCCCGTTTCGCGGTCGCACGGAGCGACTCGTAGTGAGGCGCGGCGGCCTCTTCCAGCTGGTCCTCGACCAGGCTGGAGGGTACGAGTGGCCAGCCGTGCGCCAGTTTGGTGAGCAGCAGGCGGTCGGCGGTGTTCGGCGCCGTCGACGCGAGCTCGATCAGTGGTTTGACCAGGGTGGCCGGCAGGGCGTCGCGGAGCGTGTCGATCACGGAGTCGTCGAGCTGCCGGTCGTCGAGGACGGCGATACGGTGCCGCACGTGGTCCCAGAAGACTGCGCGGCGCAGCACCTGGCCCCACAACCGCGAGGCGTCGGTCCACAGTTGGGTCGCCTCGGAGTCGCCCCACCCCGCGGACAGGTCGTCGACCGTCAGGTCGAGCGCCGCGCTGTGCGCGCGTACGGCGGCGTCGTGGTCGGTGTGCAGCGACTTGGGGCACTGGCAGGTGGGACCCTGCCCGCTCCCATTCCCGCTTCCGCTCCCGTTCACCGCTCCTTCGGCGTCCCAGAGCCAGAACAGCTCGTCGACCAGCCGGCGGCGCGGGTCGCCGAGTATCCGGTCGAAGGCGCCGCGGACGTCGTCGAGACCGACGGGGAGCGAGTGCCCGAGGTCGACGTCGGCGCCGAGTTCGAGCGCGGGCGTGATGCGCTGTTGCCGCTGTCGTACCGTCCGCCGGTCCGCGTAGGTGGGCAGCCCGGTGATACGGAAAGCGTTCCGCCGGTACATCTGCGGGCCTGCCGCCTCCAGCAGCCCCGCTGTCGTCTCGTCGATCACAGCACGCTCCGAATCGACCATGTCGAGGGTGGTTGTCCCTCTGGAAAGTATGGCGACCCCGGCTGCCGTGCTCCATGGCAACTGAATGGAATTCACATGGGCAACGCCCGCTGTGGCACGCTCAGTCGTCGTGTACGTGCGTGGACGAGGTGTCCTCCGGCGGCACCGTACGCCCGCCGTCGCGTCCCGAGGCGATCACCGCGACGAGTACGCCGATGATGGCCACGGCCGCCACACGACCCGTCAGCCGCAGGGTCCAGCCGGTCTTCGACCCGCGGTGCGCGCTCGGCGACGCGAGGCGTTCGGAGCGGCGGGCGGGGCGGAGGAGACGGAGCAGGAAGAGTGCGGCGATGGGGAGTTGGAGGAGCCATACGGTGTTGCGGAAGGCTCCGTCGTACCAGACGTTCGTGCCGTACAGCAGCGTGTGCCACACACTCAGGACGTAGACGACGAGCACGAAGCGGTGCAGGATCCGCCAGGTCTTCGGGCCGATGCGGTGGCGTACGTAGAAGAGCAGGCCGAGCGGGATCGCGAGATAGAGGGCCGCCTGGCCGATCGGCATGGCCCAGACGCCGGTGCCGGAGTTGTAGCCGCCGGGGATGAACGTCTCCAGGACGGCCCTGCCCAGGCGCGAGGGCCAGGAGTCGGTGTCCTGGTAGACCAACTCGGCGGCGAACAGCAGCGCGTGGGCGACGATGAGCGCGATCGTGTTGAGGCTGGTGGTGCGGTGCAGACGCTCCAGGCGGGGGCCGGAGAGCGGCAGACGGGCCGGGCGCGGGCCGGAGAGGAGCAGGCCGATGATGACGGTGCCCCAGGCCCAGAGGAGCGCGGCCCAGCCGAACGCCTGGCTGAGGTAGTACATCCAGAACTCGCTCGTGTCCGCCATGAACGGCATGACCGTCAGGGTGGACGATGCCTCCGACTCGATCCGTACGTAGAGGATGACGAAGACGGCGGCCGTCACCAGGAGGGCGACCGTGCCGTCGAGCCAGCTCGCCCGGAGGTCCGAGCGGAGGGTGACCCGGGGCGTGGTGGCGGCGGGGGCGGTGGCGGCGGGCGAGGCCGGGGTCGTCGTCTCTGCGTCGGGCGCGCCGGGCGTCGCGGGCGCGGGGGAGGCTTGGGGCGCGTCCTTCGCGTCGGGCGTCGCGGGCTCTGGGGGCGGATTCATCGGGCGGTCTCCGGTTCCGTCATCTGCCGTCGTACGGATTGGTGCACGGTCGTACAGTTGGAGGTGTCGGTGAACCGGGCCGAGAAGTTCCCGAGCACTTCATGTGAGCTGGATCACACCAACTCCTTGTCCGCGCAAAGCGCCTGAACATCCGATGTATACCCATCAGGTGGCCTTTCGCGACAGCCGTGTCACGCTGGCACCATGACGGCCATGGGAGCCGGACCCGCACTCCGCCTCGCGCGCACCGCAGTCTTCGCCGCCGTGTGCGTCCTGGTGTCCGGGCTCGGCCACGCCCTGTCGTCCGGTGGCCCGCTGCCACCGCGCGTGCTCGCCCTCGCCTTCCTGCCGGTGTGCGGCGCGGGCTGGCTGCTGTCCGGGAAGGAACGCGGCGGCGCCGTGATCGTCGGCGCGAGTGCCGCCGGCCAGTTGCTGCTGCACGCGGTGTTCAGCGGTCTGCATCCCGGTCCGCGCGGCGACCACGCCGGACATGGCAGCCATAAGGACGGCGGGACGGCCGGGGGCGGCGGCGAGCTGTCGCACGATGCCTTCGGTGAACTCCTCAGTCTGAACGGGCTGACCGGGCTGCTCGACAGCTCCGGCCTCACCTCGGGCATGCTCGGCGCGCACCTGCTCGCCGGCCTCGTCTGCGGCCTGTGGCTGTGGCGCGGCGACCGCGCCTTCGTACAACTGGTGGGCGTTCTTGAGCTGTTCGTGTACGACGTCCGCGACGTGTACGAGCGGCTCCGCTTCGCCCACGCGGTACTCAGCGGCGGGCGGCCGGCGGATCAGCCGTTGCTCGCGGCCCCCGTCGCATACCAGCCGGTCCGGCCACCGGCCCAACTCCCGGCCCTGCACGTCGTGTCGCGGCGCGGGCCGCCACTCCTCGCGTTCTGAGCGTTTCTCCGCTCTCCACCTTCACCGCTCTGACTCCACGGGCCGCCCACACGGCCCGGACGCGAAGGACTTCCCGTGATACCTGCTGCCCTGCGCACACCTGTGCCCGGACACATCACCCCCAGACCGGTCACTCCCAGACCGGTCGCCCCCGGACGCACAACACCCGGACTCACAACGTCCAAACACATACCCCCCACCCGCATACATCCGACGACCGGCAGAAGCGCACGCGCCGACGATTCCGAGATCACGGCGTGGGCCCTGGCCGCCGGTCTCGGTGACCGGCGGGCGGCCGAACTCTTCGTACGGGCCACGTATGACGACGTACGCCGCTTCGTCGCGCACCTCAGCGCCGACGTGCGCGGAGCGGACGACCTCACGCAGGAGACGTATCTGCGGGCGCTGGCGAGCCTCGCGCGGTTCGCGGGGCGGTCCTGCGCGCGTGTGTGGCTGCTGGCCATCGCGCGCCGGGTGGTCGTCGACCGGTACCGGCGGGCGGCCGTACGGCCCCGGATCGCCGACACCACGGACTGGGTGACCGTCGCGGACCGGGCTCAGCCACGGCATCTGCCGGGTTTCGAGGAGTCGGTGGCGCTCGCGGACGCCCTGGGCACGATGGAGCCGGGGCGGCGGCAGGCGTTCGTACTGACCCGGCTCGTCGGGCTCTCGTACGCGGAGGCCGCAGACGCCCTGGGCTGCCCCGTCGGGACGATACGGTCCCGCGTCGCCCGCGCCCGGCGGGATCTCGCGGAGGTGTGGCAGCCGGAGGGCGGGGACGCGGCGGTCACGGCCGTCCCCGTGTGACCCGGCCGTAGCCGCACATCAGCGCGGGGGGCGAGCATCGGCGAGCTCGCCGCCCGCGCGGCGGCGCGCGGTCCCGGCCACGTACATCACCAACAGCGCGGGCAGCAGCACCGCCTGCGCGGCGACGACCAGCCAGAACACCGGTACGGCCGAGGCCCGTTCGGCCGCCCCGTACAGTTGCCCGCCGACCACGGCCGCCGCGAACGCCCCGAGGCCCGCCGCCAGCCGCTGTCTGCCGAAGACGGTCGCGGACGGGGCGGTCGACCGGTCGAGCGCCTCCAGGTCGTTCTTCAGGAAGAGGACGATCTCGCCGAGGCAGAGCAGTACCGCGCCGGCCGCGATCCCCGCCCGGCCGCCGAGCGCGAGCACCGCCATTCCGGCCGCCATAGCGCCGAAGCCCACCCGCAGCGCCGCCGCGTACGGCAACGCCGCGAGCCGGCGGGCGAAGAGCGGCTGGGCGACGACGAGGAGGATCGCGTAGCCCATGAGGACGGTTCCGTAGAAGGCGGTGGAGGTGCGGGGCACGGCGTAGAGGGCGAGGTAGTGCTGGAAGAACATGAAGATGTAGACGGCGAGCACGGTGAACGCGAACGGGGGAAGGGTGAACGCGGGTGTAGTGAGGAGGAGTTGACGCCCGGAGGCCCCGGCGGTGTCCTCGCCCGTCCCCGCCTCGTCCGCGACCGCCTGGTCCGCCACCGACGGCAGCAGCGCGTGCCCCACCCCCACCAGCGCGAACAGCACGGCGACCGAAGTGAACAGCCCCGCCGGCGACGTCAGTACGAAGGGGGCGGCGGCCGGGGGCCCCAGCGCGATACCCGCGTTGAAGGCCGAACCGCTCGCCGCGAGCAACCCCGGCCGCCGCTCCTGCCCACAACCCGCCACCAGATAAGCCTTGTTGGCGGGCAGGTAGAGCGCGGCGCCGCACGACACCAGGAACAGCGCGCCCACCGCGACGACCGGCCGGGTCAGCCCCGGTACGAAGGCGGCGAAGCCCGCCGTACGTACGGCGAGTGCCACCAGCATCGTGGCCCGCAGTCCGATCCGGGCCGCCAGCGCCGCCCCGACGACACCGCCGGAGAACTGCACCAGCGACGCGACCGCCAGGACCGCGCCCACCACCCCGAGTCCGAGCCCGAAGCGGTCGTGGAGGAGTACCGACATGTACGGGAGTACGGCGAAGCTCCCGAGCGTGATGAGGAACGAGGCGCCGAGGAGGAAGAGTTGAGCCCACGTCAGGGCGCTGCCCAGGCCAAGCCGCCCCCTCACCTCCCCTTGCCCAGTCATCTCCCCTCGTGCCCTCACCTCCCCTCGGCCGTCTTCATCACCGGCCGCACCGTAGTCGCCGCGCTCCACGCCCGGTGCTGCGCCAGCTCCGCCGTCGCCGCCTCCGCGAGCACCATGCCCGTGCAGCCGCGCTGGTCGCCCACGTGCTGCACGGCGTCGCCCGGAGCCCGCACCGGATACCAACTCACCTTGCCCGGGAAGGCGTTGAGACCGTCGAGCCCGACCCACCCGTCGAGGACGCCGGGCTCGTCCGCGTACACGAGCACGAACGCGACGGCCGGCCCGGTCGGTCGCAGCGGCGCGTCCAGCAGGCGCGGGCGGCGTCCCAGCGTGACGTCGACCAGCGCCTCGTAGACGTCGACCTCCAGCGCCCGGCACATGGTCTCGGCGACGAGGGCGCCGCCGATCCTGCGGTTGATCTCGACCAGTTCCGGTCCGCGCCGGGTGAGGACGAACTCAACATGCGCGAAGCCCTGGTCGTGCCCTGCCGCCCCGAGGACGTCGCCCACCCACCGTTCGATCGCGGCCAGTTGACCGGTCGGCAAGGCCACCGGGAAGGCGGCGGCCTCCTCGCGTACGGCGGGACGGCGCGACGTCTGCCGGCTCAGCACACCCAGCAGCCTCGTGCGCCCCTCCCAACTCAGGGTCTCGGCGCTGTAGAGGGGCCCGGCGAGGAAGGGCTCGGCGAACAGGCTTCCGTTCAGCCCGCCCGGTCGCCGCGCCCCCTCCTCGGCCTCCGCGAGCGCCGCGCGCAGCGCCTCGTCGTCGTGCACGATCCACACGTCACGCGACGACGTCCCGGCGGACACCTTCAGCACGGCGGGCAGCCCGACGGCCTCGCGCACCAACTCGGCGCTGTCCGCCCGGGGTTCGACCACCAGGGATGTCCCGGCGCTCAACCCCGCCCGGTGCAGCGTCTGCCGCACGCGCGCCTTGTCACGAAGAAGTTTTACGGCCTCCGGATCCGGACCCGGCAATCCGAGTTCCTGTGCGAGGTCGGCCGCGGGCCCGCTCCAGGTGTCCGTCGTGTTGATCAGCCCGGCGAGGTCGGGCACGCTCGCGAGCGCGCGGCGTACGGCGTCCGGGTCGAAGGTGTCGACGTCGATGACCTCGATGGCATCGGCGCCGTCGGCACCGCCGTCCGCGCCGCCCGCCGTGGCCAGTTCGTGGCGGTAGACGCTCCGGTCGCCGGTCAGCAGGACGAACCGGTGCCCTGCCGCGCGGCAGGCCCGCGCCGTACGCCCGAGTCCGAAGGAGAGTGCTTCCAGAGCGGCGATCGTCATCGGCCGGCATCGCTCTCGGACGTGGCGTCGGCGCCCGGGGGCGCCGGCCGGCCCGCCCACTCCATCACGGCCCAGGGCGGGCGGAGTTCGGCCAGTTCATCGATACGCTCGGGTTTCAGCGCGCTCGGCTCGGACGCCTCGGTGTGCCGGGCGAACACCCGCTCGGCGTAGCGATGTCCGGTGTCGGCGCCGAGGACGAGATGCGTGCGGCGCGGATCGCGCGCCGCCTCCCAGCCGGCGACGAGATGCGCGGCGCCGGTGGACAGCCCCGCGAACACCGCGTGTTCCTTCAGCAGCGCGACGGAGCCGGCCATGGCGTGCCGGAAGTCGAGCCAGTGCACGGTGTCGTACAGCTCGTGCCGCACATTCCCGAAGGGGATGGAGCTGCCGATGCCCGCGATGATCGCGTCCGGATCGCTGAAGCCCTCGCTGCCGAACGTGACGCTGCCGAAAGGCTGGATGCCCACCAGCCGTACCGGGCGCCCGGCCGCGCGCAGCGCCCGTGTGAGTCCGCCTGTCGACGCGCCCGTGCCGACGGTGCCGACCACGGTCAGGTCGGCCCCGGGCAGCGCGGCGGCGGCGAGGTCGGCCAGCTCGTGGTAGCCGGTGTGGTGGACGCCGTCGTGGTACTGCCGCATCCAGTGGAAGTCCGGCCGGGAGTCGAGGAGTTGGCGTACGTGGCGGACCCGTCGTTCCTGGTCGAGCCGGAGGCTCTGCGAGGGCGGCATCTGGTCGACGGTCGCGCCCAGTACCTCCAACTGGGCGCGCATCGTGGCGTCCACGGTGGTCGAGGCCACGATGTGGCAGCGCAGGCCGTATCGATGGCAGGCCATGGCGAGCGCGAGGGCGTAGATACCGCTCGAACTGTCCACGAGGGTCTGGCCCGGTACGATCCGGCCGCGTTCGAGCAGCTCGCGCACGGCGCCGAGCGCCGCGTACACCTTCATGGTCTCGAAGCGGGCCAGCACCACGTTCTCGGAGAGCCGGAGGAACGCCGGGGCTTTCATGGCGTCGGTGATGTGGTCGTGCACGGGGACCGACAGGCGGGGGGTGGCGGGGCTGAGCTGGGGCATGGCGTACGGGTCCTCCGGGGAAGTGGAGCGTGGCGTACGGGAATCGGGGCGGGGCGGTCCGGGGCGGACCGCGCGGGCCCCTGACGCGGGGGTCGCCGGGTGTCACTTCTTCAGGCCCCGGACGATCAGTCGGCGCGAACTCTGGTCGTACGGGCCGCCGTCGAAGTCCCCGAAGCACTCGACGTCCGCGAACCCGGCAGCCACGAAGAGGTCGTGCAGTTCGGCCGCGCTGTAGAGGAAGGACCTGATGGACGCGGTGCGGGCGGTCTCGTCGCGTACGAGCGTCCAGTCGGTGCGCAGCCTGCGCCAGCTGTCCAGAACGGTGTCGCGCTGCACGACGTACGAACCGTCCGGCAGATCCACAGCCTGTGGACGGCCGATCCAGCCCGCGAGCACCTCCTTGCCCATCACGTCGACCAGCAGCCGGCCGCCGGGGGCGAGGCTCCGCCACGCGTTGCGCAGCACCTGGAAGTTGTCGGCGGCGTCCTCGAAGTAGCCGAAGGAGGTGAAGACGTTGAGGATCACGTCGTACGCCTCGGGGGCGGTGTACGTGAGCATGTCCTCGCGTACGAGGCGGACGTCGTCCTCGGCCGCCTCGCGGCAGGCGGCTTCGGCGCGTGCCAGCATGGCGGGACTCAGATCGACGCCGGTGACGCGGTAGCCGCGCGCGGCGAGGGGGACGAGGAAGAGGCCGGGGCCGCAGCAGAGGTCGAGGACGCGGGAGCCGGGCGGGAAGCCCAGCAGCGGGGCGGTCCTGACCAGTTCGGCGACGGTCTCGGCGCGGGCGCCGGAGAACATGGCCGGGGCGAAGTCGACCCACAGGCTGTCGTCGTCGTACCAGTCGTCGCGTGTCACATCGCCTCCACGTGTCGTCGTCCGCAGCGTCCTCATGAGTTGTCGCGGCGTGGCGGGTCCGAGTTCCCGGCGGATACGAAATGGCGAGAGGTAGCCACGACGGGCAGTGCGGGAACCCCGCGTCTCGCACCCGCCGTTCTCTCTTCGAAGCGGACAGGGTCGGAAAGGGGAGAGGCGCATGCTCGACTTGATCTCAGGCGGGAACGTTTCGCTGCCCGGCGGCGCGCTCGCGATCCGGGTGCCGGGGCCCTTCGACCTGTCCGTGCTGGTCACGGGAGAGGACGGCAAGGTCTCGGGCGACGGGGACTTCGTCTTCTACAACCAGCCGTCGGCGCCCGGCGCGCGGCTGCGGGACGACACGGTCACGCTGGATGTGGGGCGGCTGCGCGCGGGGGCGAGCCGGGTCACAGTGGTGGTGAGCGCGGCGGACCCGGCGGTCCCGCTCGGCCGGCTGCCGGTGCCGACGCTGACCGTGACGGGAATCGGCGGCCGGGGCCTCGCCCGGTTCACACCACCGCGCCCGACGCACGAGAGTGTGCTGCTGCTCGCGGAGATATACCGGCGGGGCGGCGGCTGGAAACTACGGGCCCTGGGCCAGGGTTACGTGGACGGGCTGGCCGGGATAGCCCGCGACTTCGGCATCGAGGTGGCCGAGGACGACCCCACGCCCGACGACGGTTTCACCGCCCTGGTCAACGCCGAACGCGCACGGTCCGGCGCGCCGCCCGTCACGGCCGACGCCCGTCTCACGGCAGCGGCCCAGGCGCACTGCACCGCCATGGCGGCCGACGGGCGACTCGGGTCCGCGCCCGGCCGGCTGGGAATGTCCCTCCACCAGCGGGTCACGGCCCAGGGGTACGCGTACCTGACGGTCGCCGAGCAACTGGTCTCCGGTCCTCGTACGGAGGCCGACTTCCTCTCGTACAGCCTCTCCGACGCGCGCATGGGCCGTACGGTGCGCGACCCCGCCCTCTCGGACGTAGGTGTCGCCCATGCCCCGGCTCCCGGTGGCGACATCTTCTGGACGGCGGTGTGGGCCGGCCCGCTGACCCCGCACGGCCTCGCGTCCTTCGTGTCCGACGTCGTCGCGCTCACGAACGCGGAGCGCGGGTCCGCCGGCCTGCGCCCGCTGGCCGGCGACCCCCGGCTGACCGCCGCCGCGCAGGCGCACAGCGACGACATGGTCGCGCGGGGCTTCTACTCCCACACCGGCCTCGACGGTCGGCAGCCGTGGGACCGGGCGGTCGCCGCCGGCTGCACGCACCGGGTCATAGGCGAGAACATCGCCTGCGGTCAGCGGTCACCGGCCGAGGTGGTCCGGGGCTGGATGGACAGCCCCGGCCACCGGGCCAACATCCTCAAGCCGGACTTCACACACATAGGCGTCGGCTTCCGCGGAGGCGGCGAGAGGGGGACGTACTGGACGCAGCTGTTCGGCATGGCGGGGTAGCACCGGGCGGCCCTGGGCACGGGGGCATTCAGAGGCTGCGGTATACATCCCGGCGGTTGCCGACAGTCATGACCCACACGATCAGTTGGCCGTCCTCTACGGTGTAGACGACGCGATAGTCCCCCACCCTCAGCCGCCAGCGGGCGTTGTGCCCCTGAAGGGCCTTGATGTCGAGGGCCGCAGTGCCTCCCGTATCCATCGCCTTCTGGAGTTCGGTGAGGCGGTGGAGGATCCGCAGAGCATCGGGGCGAGGGATCTTGAGCATGTCCCTTTGGGCGTGAGGGGTGAACCGCGTGACGTACCCCATGGGATCAGTCCTTGTGGGTACGGAGCCGGGCGGCCATCTCTTCGAGCGAGATCGCCCCTTCCACGCCTTCGGATTCCGCCTCATCAGCGAGGCGGTTGAGCCAGGACTCCTCCGCCCGCTCCGCCAGATCGCGCAGGCGCTGGTACTCCTCGATGTCGATCACGACGGCTTCCTGCTTGCCGCGCCGAGTGATGATCGTCGGGGTGTCCTCGCGTCGGGCACGGTCGATCACGTCAGCAAGGTGGCTTCTGACGTCCGCCATGGATTCGATCACCGGCTCACTCATACAGCCAACGTAACAGATGTACATTTACTACACCTGTCGCATCAGGGGATCTACCGGCCCGGCGCCCGGCCGAACCTCACGCAACCGGACGCCCGCACGTACCGGACTCTCGGGAGGGCGAGCAATCCTTCGGCACGACCGCCACCGGCTTCGAGCCGGTCCAGAGCCCCGCGCTTCCCGGCGTCGTACGGATCAAGCCGGGTGAGCGTGCCGAGGGATGCCTTGTCATCGAAATCAGCCAACAGGGCACGGTCATCGGCACGCTGACGTACTCGCCCGGCCGCAGCGGGGACATCGTCTGGAAGGTCGACTGACCAACCTGGGCGCCGTCACCAATCGCGTTCGGCGATCACCTCCTCCAGATCCGCGTCCGCGAACTCGTAGGCCGAAACCACAAACGCGAAGTCCCCGGCTATCTCTTCACGGGCCATGGTCTCGATCTCACTCCCGGCCGCCCAGAACTCTTCCTGAAGCAGGTTGAACTCCTCAGTCGCGACCGCGCTGAGCGCGTACAGCGCCGCCAGATCGGCCGGCCGCTCCGCCTCGATCCGCTCGCACAGGCGCAGCAGGATGTCCCGCCCCTTGTCGAGGAGCGGATCCGGGAAGTACTCGTCCGGATACAGCGCCCTCAGAAACGCATGCCCCGCCACCTGCTGGTTGGTGATCGACATGGACTTCCCATTCCCCTCGGAGTACCGATGCGCCGATCCTGCACCACGGGTCTGACATCGGGGCGTGAGCAGGGAGTTCAGCGGCGCGGCACCCGCGGTTCGGCCGGGAAGTGGATCAGTTGGGCCAACACGCCGCAAGAAGGCCAACAGAGCGATAATGTCGCGGCTTCAACCAATTGTCGCTTCTGGGGCGCCCGCGGGCGTGCCGGGGAGGAGCCGGAACTCAATGAGCCGCCGTTCTCACGGACTGATAGGTACCTGGGCGGAGATCCAGCAGCAACAACGGCGACAGG
Organism: Streptomyces sp. NPDC058665; assembly: GCF_042714995.1. Classification (NCBI taxonomy): domain Bacteria; kingdom Bacillati; phylum Actinomycetota; class Actinomycetes; order Kitasatosporales; family Streptomycetaceae; genus Streptomyces; species Streptomyces sp. NPDC058665. The sequence continues at coordinate 41,418 of NZ_JBHXRX010000029.1, read as the reverse complement.
AAGAGGCACAGCGACGGTCGTGGGCGCAGGCGCAACGGGAGCAGGAGCGTCAGCAACGGGCCGCCGAGCGGGCCGCGTCGCGCAACCGGCGTGAGCAGCAGGCCGCCTACCGGCAGCGGCGGGAGGCGGACGCCCGGCAGCGTACCGAGGAGCTCGACCGGCGGGTCCAGGTCCTGGAGAACCTGCTGGCCACCGGGTGCGCGGCGGCGGCGTTCACGCCCGCGGCGCTGGCGAGACCCGAGGAGGTCGAGCCGTTCGCGCCGGGACAGCTCGGCGTGCCCGTACAGATGCCGGACCCGAACAACTACCCGCCTCAGCAGGGCGGTTGGGGGTTCGGGGCGAACCGGCAGGCGCAGGACGAAGCCCGTGCCCGGTTCGAGTACGACTGGCGGGCCGCGCAGGACGCGGAGGCGAGACGGCAGCAGCAACTCGCCGCGTACCGCGCGCAGTACCAGCGGTGGGCGGACGAGCAGCTGGCCGCGATACGGCGCCACAACGCGGGCATCACGGAGCTGGTCGCCACACTGAACCGGGGCGAACCGGGCGCCGTCGTCGACTACTTCACCGCCGCGCTGTACGCCTCGCAGGGCTGGCCGGAGGACATACCCCGGCAGGTCGCCGCCTCGTTCGACGCCCCGGCCCGACAGCTCATCCTGAACTGGGAGTTACCCGCGCTGTCGATCGTTCCCGACGCGTCACTGGTGCGGTACATGCCGGGTGCCGACCGGGACAAGGAGGTACGCCGTCCCGCCACCGAGCGCCGTACGCTCTACCGCGACGTCCTGGCGCAGTGCGTGCTCCTCGCGCTGCACGACCTGTTCTCGGCCGACCGGTTCGGCGTGCTCGACTCGGTGGTCCTGAACGGGTTCGTGGACGACACCGACCCCGCGACCGGCCATCGGGCGCAGAAGTTCCTGGCCACGGTGACGGTCTCGCGCGCGGCGTTCGACCAGGTGAATCTGGCCCAGGTCAGCCCCCCCGACTGTCTCGTGGACGGGTTGCGGGGCCAGCTCTCCGACCGTCCTGACCGGGGCACCGCCGTACGGCCGGGCCGGCTGCCCGGCGAGGCCGGGCGCAATGTGGTCACGCACGGCGGTGACGAGGAGCCCGATCTCTACGAGATGGATCCCCTGGAGTTCGAGGAGCTGGTCGCCGAGCTCTTCCGCGCGATGGGCATGCAGGCCGTCACGACGCAACGCTCGGGCGACGGCGGCGTGGACGTCGACGCGCTGGATCCCGAGCCGATCCGGGGCGGCAAGATCATCGTGCAGGTGAAGCGGTACCGCAACACGGTTCCGCCGAGCGCGGTGCGCGATCTGTACGGCACGGTGCAGGACGCCGGAGCCAACAAGGGCGTACTGATCACGACATCGGCCTTCGGTCCCGGTTCGCACGCGTTCGCCGTGGCGAAGCCGCTGACGCTGATCGCGGGCTCCGAACTGGTCGACCTGCTGCACCGCCACGGTCTGGGCGGGCGGCTCGGTGGACCCCCTCAGCAGGCGGTACGCGCGGATCCGGCCCCCGACGCCGACACCGGCGGCGGAAGCGACCCGGATCCCGAAGCCGACCTCGAACCCGAGCTCGATGACGCCAGCGTCCTCGGTCTTGCCTGGTCCGGGTCCGTCGCGCTGGACGTCTGCGCGCTCGTCTGCAAGGGCGGCCGGGTCCTCGCCGAGGACCAGTTCGTCTTCTTCAACAACCCTCGCACCCCCGACGACAGCGTGCAGATGATGCCGGGCTTCGGTGAGGACAAGGCCGCCGTCTGGGTGCGCTTCGAGCAGCTTCCCCAGGAGGCCGACCGGCTGGTGCTCGTCGCCGCCGTCGACCCCGAGGCCAACCCCGACGCCGACCTGTCCGGCCTCACCAACGCCCGTATCCGGCTCTCGGACCCGTCGGGAACGGGCATCGACGAGCTGCCCGTGTCCGACGGCAGGCCCGGCGAGACCGCGCTCGTCCTCGGCTCGTTCCGCAAACGGGCGGGCGGCGACTGGGACTTCGTCCCCGGCGGGAAGGGGTACCCGGGCGGGCTGGTCGCTCTCGTGGAGGAGTACGGGATAGACGTCGAGTAGATCCAGCAACAGCCCTGGGGGGCCGGGGGCCGGCGGTCAGGGAGAGCAGCAGTCGTCCGCCGGGGCCGCCGTGTCGAGGCGGCAGAAGCACGACGCGTCGACCGGTACGTCCGCGAGCGCCGTGGCGACCGTGAGCTGGTGGGCCACGATCTGCGCCTCGCCCGTCTTGCCGAGCCGTACGAGGCATTCGTGGAACCCGTGCAGCGCCCACACGTTCCCCGGGTGCCGGGAGGGTCTCGGGAGCGTGTTGTCGAGCCCGAGATCCGCCCGGTACACGGCTTCGGCCTCCGCGACGCGGCCCTGTTCGAGGAGCAGCGCCCCGTACGCGTGCCGGGTCGGCTGCATCCAGCCCCAGGGCTCGTCGAAGGGCAGGCTGTCGTCGAGCTCGATCGAGTGCTCCAGCGAGGCGAAGGCCTGGTCGTACTCGCCCTTGCGGTAGTGCAGTTCGCCGTCGAGCATCGCCGAGGCGACGGCGAGGATGTCCTGGCAGGTGTTGTTGAAGAGCATCCGGCTCTCGGGCACCCGCCCGACGGCGAGGCGGAAGGCCCCGCGCTCGGCCTCGGCCTCGGGGATCCGGCCGGTCGCCGAGTACGCCACGCCCCGGGCGTAACGGAGCATCGCGGTGGTGACGCGGTACAGATCGGCGTCGGCCGGCAGCGGCAGAGCGAGGATGTCCGCCCACCGGCCGAACCGGATCAGCACATGCACGCGCATGGCCAGGAAGGCTTCGAGCCAGTCCGCCATGGGCGGGCTCTGCACGCGCAGCAGTTCATCGGGGATGGAGGCTTCGAGCTGGGCGGCGGTCTCCAGGGCGGTCCCCGACTGTCCCAGGAACATCGCGCCGTAGATCTTGAAGTGGTAGTTGTGCGAGCGGTAGAGCGTGTAGAAGTTCATCGCGCCCGCCCGCAGCCGGTACTTCTCGTCGGCCCTGATGGCTTCGCTGTTGGCCGACACGACCCGCCGGTAGTCGCCGCACAGCACGTCGAGATGCGACGGCATGTGGTGCAGGTGCCCCGCGTCGGGCATCGATCCGCGCAGCCGGTCGGCCACCACCAGAGCGTCCTCCGGCGTCGGCGACATCTCCATCAGATGGATGTACAGATGCAGGGCGCCCGGGTGGTCGGCCCCTGCGTCGCTCAGCAGCGTCCGGTCGAGGACCGCCTTCGCCTCCAGCGTGCGGGCGCCGGCGGCGGGCTCGCCCGTGCGCAGGTCCCAGAGCCGCCAGGGGGTGAGGTTCATCAGCGCGTCGGCGTAGAGCGTGGCGATGTCGACGTCGTCGGGCGCGAGTTCATGGACGCCGCGCATGGCCTCGGCGTACGGGAGGTTCCAGACCGTGCAGTCCGCCGGGGCATCCGGCTGCGGGTAGCGGGCGAGCAGCGCCTCGATCAGGGCGCGCTCGGTCGGTGTCGCGTCGGCGTCGGCGCAGGCGCGCGCCCGCTCCACGGCGGCATGGGTCCTGCGGACGGTCCGCTCCAGGTCGAGCGGGTCGAACGAGTCCCACGGCTTGTTGTAGTTGGGCCCCAGCGCGTACGCGATCCCCCAGTGCGCCATCGCGCAGCCGGGATCGGCGGCCACCGCTTCCTCGAAGCAGCTGACGGCCTCTTCGTGGTTGAACGCGTACGTCCACGCCAGCCCCCGGTCGAACCAGCGCTGCGCGTCGGACGAACGCGTCGACACGGGCCGCGTGAGAGTCCCGAGGTCGAAGTACTCCGTCTCCGTGTGCCCCGTGTGCTCCATGGATGTCTCCTTCGAAGGGTGGGTGGGTGCGGCTTCCGGCGACGGCGGCGCGACGCGACGCGACGGCGCGCGCGTGATCTTACGGTCCCGTGACATGCCGTGCTTGGTCCTGACCGCTCCGTGATCGCGCGCCTAGCGTGGGCTCCATGCGTGTACTTGTCACCGGCGGAGCCGGGTTCATCGGGTCGGAGATCGCGGGCACCCTCGTCTCACGCGGCCATGAAGTGGTCGTGTACGACGCGCTGCTGCCCTCCGCGCACGGCGGGGCCCCGGCCCGGCCGACGCGGGACGGGGAACGGCTGGTCGTCGGGGACGTACGGGACCGGGACGCGGTCGGCGGCGCGCTCGACGGGGTCGACGCCGTGTGCCATCAGGCCGCGATGGTCGGGCTCGGCAAGGACTTCGCCGACGCGCCCGCGTACGTGGGGTGCAACGACCTCGGTACGGCGGTGCTGCTCGCCGCCATGGCCGACGCGGGCGTGCGTTCGCTGGTGCTCGCAGGGTCCATGGTCGTGTACGGCGAGGGGCGTTACGACTGCCCGCGCCATGGTGTGGTCCGGCCGGGGCCGCGGGCCGCCGCCGATCTCGACGCGGGACGGTTCGAACCCAACTGCCCTGTGTGCGGCGCGGAGTTGAGGCCCGGCCTGGTGGCGGAGGACGCGCCCGCCGACCCCCGTAACGTGTACGCCGCGACGAAGCTCACGCAGGAGCACCTGGCGTCGTCGTGGGCCCGCGCCACGGGCGGATGCGCGGTGTCCCTTCGGTACCACAACGTCTACGGGCCGGGGATGCCCCGCGACACCCCGTACGCGGGGGTCGCCTCCTTCTTCCGCTCCGCGCTGGCGCGCGGCGAGGCACCGCGGGTGTACGAGGACGGCGGCCAGCGCCGGGACTTCGTGCATGTACGGGACGTGGCCGCGGCCAACGCGGCGGCGCTCGACGCGGTGTCGGAGGCCGAGTGCTCCGGCTTCGCCGCGTACAACACCGGCAGCGGCGAGCCGCACACCATCGGCGAGATGGCCGCCGCGCTGGCGTCGGCGCACGGCGGTCCCGCGCCGGTCGTCACGGGGGAGTACCGGCTCGGGGACGTACGCCATGTCACCGCCGATTCAAGGGCGTTGCGCGAGGAACTGGACTGGAAGCCGGAGGTGGGCTTCGCCGAGGGCATGACGGAGTTCGCAACAGCACCGCTGCGTGAGCCTGCTTCTAGTGCCTGCCCGGCGGACAGGACCTAGCCCCGCCGGGACGCGTAGTCGATGAGCCGCGCCTGTAGCTCCGGATATGGCGTCGCCTCGGGAACCGTGCCGGTGCCCCGTACCGCTTCCGCGACCCGCACCGCCGCGTGGAGCGCGGCGCGGTAGGGCAGGGAGCCCGTACTCACGCGGCGTACGCCCAGCTCCCCCAGGTCCGCGGCGGAAAGCGCGGGGATCGGGAGGACGTTGAGGGGGACGGGGACGGCCGCGGCCAGTTCGCGCAGCACGGCCGGGTCCGTCGCGCCGGGGACGAACACGCCGTCCGCGCCCGCGTCGACGTACCGCGCGGCGCGGTCCAGGGTGGGGGCGATGCCGGCGTCCTGGTCCAGCCAGTACGTGTCGATACGCGCGTTGACGAACACCTCCGGGCAACGGGCCTTCACCGCCGCGACCTTCGCGGCGTGCGTGGCGGGGTCGACCAGGGTCTCGGCGGTGCTGTCCTCGATGTTGACCCCGGCGACGCCCGTGCCGGTCTGTGAGCCGTCGCGTGAGGCCGCGAGCGCCCAGACGTACGCGGCGACCTCGTCCGGATCGTCGGAGTACCCGTCCTCGATGTCCACGCTGACGTGCACGGGCAGCGGAGCCAGCGCACGGGCCAGGGCGAGATTCGCCCCGCGCGTCGCCCCGCCGCCGTCCGGGCGCCCGAGCCCGGAGGCGACCCCGAAACTGGTCGTGCCGACAGCGGCGAACCCGGCGTCGGCGAACGCGAGGGCCGAGGGGACGTCCCAGGCGTTGGGGAGGACCAGGGGCAGGCGCTGATGGTGCAGTTCACGGAAGCCGGGCCGGCCGGTGGGGGAAGTCGCGGAGGTCATACAGGCACGGTACGGAGCGCTCCCGCCCCTCCGCGTCTTCTGCGAGCCCGGGGCGATGGAGGAATGTTTCTTCTGCGCGGATCCGGTGGACGCCGGGCAGGTGTACGGCGTCGAGCGCGCCCCGGCTGCCTCAGACCGCGGGGAGCGTCACCTCGAAGCAGCAGCCGCCCGTGACGTTGCGGACAGCCGCGCGGCCCGCGTGCGCCTCCACGATGCCGCGCACGATCGCGAGGCCCAGGCCGGCCCCGGCCGGTGGCGTACGCGCGTCGCTGCCGCGCCAGCCCGTGTCGAACACGCGCGGCAGGTCCTCCTCCGGGATTCCGCCGCAGCCGTCGGTCACCGAGAGCACCACCCCGCCCTCGGAGTGACGCGCGGCGACGGCGACCGTACCGTCGGCCGGGGTCCGGCGGATGGCGTTGACCAGCAGATTGCCCAGGACGCGGCTCATCTCCCTGCTGTCGACCTCCACCGGCACGGCGTCTATCCGCTCCCCCACGAGCCGTACGCCCAACTCGCGCGCGAGGGGGTCGGCACCGGCCAAGGCGTCGCCGACCAGGTCGTACACGGAGATCCGGGTCGGGGTCAGGGTGAGGGATCCCGCGTGGATCCGGGAGAGTTCGAAGAGGTCGCCGACCATGTCGTTCATGCGCTCGACCTCGGTACGTATCTGCCGCAGATAGCGCGGGGAGTCGACGGCCATGCCGTCCTCCAGCGCCTCCGACATGGCGCGGAGACCGGCGAGGGGGGTCCGCAGGTCGTGCGAGATCCACGCGACGAGCTCACGCCGCGAGGTCTCCAGCGCGCGCTCACGCTCACGCGAACTGTCGAGCTTGGCGCTGGTGGCGGCCAACTCGCGGGTGAGTGCGGCGAGTTCGGCGGTGGCGGGCTCGACGGGCGCGGCGAAGACCCCGCCGTCGCCGAACGACCGGGCGGCCAGGGTCAGATCCTTGCTGCGGGCGACCATCCACCGCCCGAGGACGACGGCGGTGAGGAGGGAGACGACGGCGGCCATCGCGACGACGGTGGTCACGACGCTCAGATCGTGCGGAGACAGGAACATGGCCCAGGCGACGGCGAGGGTCCCGGCCAGCATGGCGGTCACGCCGACGCCCGCGACGACGGCGACGGACACGACGAGCGACCGCCGCCGGAGGATCCGCAGAACGAGCGCCCCGAGAAGCCCGGCGACGGCGGCCCCGAGAAACGCGAAGAGGGCGATGAGCAGCATGTCACTCATGGCAGCGGGGTTCTTGGGTGTGGGAGGGGGTGGTCGGCCCGGGGGCGATTGCCCCCGAGGGCGACGTGACCAGCCCGCCCGGCTCGGTGGGCGCGACCGGAAGGCCCGGGACGGCGCCTGCCGCTCCCGCGCCCGAAGTCCCCGACGTCGCGGGTCCGCCGGGCCGGATGGCGGCATCCGGAAGGCCCCGGACGGCGCGCCCACCGGCGCCCGGGTCGGCGGCGGCCGGGCCGAAAGCCGTCGGCCCGGGGGCGATTGCCCCCGACGGCGACGTGACCAGCCCGCCCGGCCCGGTGGGCGCGACCGGAAGGCCCCGGACAGCGCCTGCCGCTCCCGCGCCCGAAGTCCCCGAAGTCGCCGACGGCCCGAGGCCCTCGCCCGCTCCGGTGGCCGCGCCCGGCTCCGACATGCGGTAGCCCACCCCCCACACCGTCTGGATCAGGCTCGGGCGGGCCGGGTCCGGTTCGATTTTGGCGCGGAGGCGGCGGACATGGACCGTGACCGTGGAGAGGTCGCCGAAGTCCCAGCCCCAGACCTCGCTCATCAGCTCCTCCCGCGAGAACGCCCGCCCCGGGTGCCGCAGAAAGAACGCCAGTAGGTCGAACTCGCGCAACGTCAGGGGGAGTTCGGCGCCCTCGCGGGTGGCGCGGCGGGCCGTCGGGTCCAGGGTGAGCGTCGCCGTGCGCAGCACCTCCGCCGCCGGGGACGAACCCGGCGCGGGCGGCGCGAGGCGCGCCCGGCGCAGTACCGACTCCACCCGCAGCACCAACTCCCGCGGGCTGAACGGCTTGGTGACGTAGTCATCCGCGCCCGTCTCAAGACCGAGCACGCGGTCCTCCTCGTCCCCGCGCGCCGTCAGCATGATCACCGGTACAGGCCCGCCCTGTTCACGCATCCGGCGGCAGACCTCGAAACCGTCCATACCTGGCAGCATCAGGTCCAGGACGACCAGGTCCGGGCGCCGGTGTGCGAAGTGCGCGAGCGCGGACGGGCCGTCGGCCGCGCGTCCGACGTCATGGCCGGCCCGTTGGAGATAGCCGGCGACGACCTCCGCCACGGTCGGGTCGTCGTCGACCACGAGCACGTGGGCCGGCCCCAGAGGATTGTTCTGCATACGTCCACCTTCGCACTCCGCCGCCCGCACCGGTCCCGGCGAGCGCCCTCGACGGCTGGACGTCCGTGTTTCGTAAGGTCCAGAAGTCCGGAATGCCGCTTTACGATCCGTAGGGTGAGCGCCGTGACCCACTTCGCTGACCTCACCGCCGACGTCGTCCTGCCCTGCCTCGACGAGGCGGACGCCCTGCCCTGGGTGCTGGAACACATCCCCGTCGGCTGGCGCGCGATCGTCGTCGACAACGGCTCCACGGACGGTTCGGCGGACATCGCGCGCTCGCTCGGCGCGACCGTCGTGCACGAGGAGCGGCGCGGGTTCGGTGCCGCCTGCCACGCGGGCCTTCTCGCGGCGGACGCCGAGTACGTCTGCTTCTGCGACTGCGACGGTTCCCTCGACCCCGGTCTCCTGCCCCGCCTTGTACGCCAAGTCGCCCTCGGGCAGACCGACTTGATGCTCGGCCGACGTCGCCCGCAGGGCCGCGGCGCCTGGCCCGCGCACGCCCGCGCAGGGAATCTCGCCCTGTCCCGGATGCTGCGCCGCCGTACCGGAGTACGGCTGCGCGACCTCGGCCCCCTGCGTGCCGCCCGCCGCGCGGACCTGCTGGCGCTCGGCCTTACCGACCGGCGCAGCGGCTACCCGCTGGAGATGGTGGTGCGCGCCGCCGACGTCGGACTGAGGGTGGCCGAGACCGACGTGCCGTACCGGCCGCGTACGGGGAAGTCCAAGGTCACCGGCACCTGGCGGGGCACCTGGCACGCCGTACGCGACATGCGCGCCGTCCTGCGGCAGCCGCCCATCCATGCGAAGAACACGGCCCACGCGGAGGCCGCCAAGTGAGCTCACCGGCCACCACCACCCTCCTCGTCATCGCCAAGGAACCCCTCCCCGGCCGCGTCAAGACCCGTCTCACCCCGCCCTTCAGCCCCACCGAGGCCGCCCTCCTCGCCGAAGCCGCGCTCGCCGACACCCTGCGGACCGTTCTCGCTGTCCCCGCCCGCCGCCGCGTCCTCGTCCTCGAAGGCCGCCCGGGGCCCTGGCTGCCGCCCGGTATCGAGGTGGTGCCGCAGAGCGCGGGCGGGCTGGACGAGCGGCTGGCCGCGGCCTTCGAGCGGTGTACGGGGCCGACGCTCCTCGTCGGCATGGACACCCCGCAACTCACCCCCGCCCTCCTCGCCCCCGCTCTCGGCCTCACCCCTTCACCCCGCTGCGACGCCTGGTTCGGGCCCGCCAACGACGGCGGCTTCTGGGCGCTCGGCCTCGCCGCGCCCGAATCCGCCCCGCCGGACCTGATCCGCGGAGTGCCCATGTCCGTACCGGAGACCGGCGCCGTACAGCGCCGCCGGCTTGCCGACGCCGGGCTCACCGTGCGCGATCTGCCACCGCTGCGCGACGTGGACACGGCGGCCGACGCGGAGTACGTCGCGGCGCTCGCCCCGCACGGACGGTTCGCCGCCACGCTCCGCCGACTGACCCCGGTGGGCGCCCGATGAGTATGACGCGGACGACGACCGGCACCGCCGCGAGCACCAATCCGAGCACCGGCCCGAGCACCGACACCGAGTCCGCCGCCTGGAGCGACGACCCCTACTCCGACGCCCTCCGCGCCGGCCGCGGCCCGCTCTTCCTGCGCCGTACGGACGGCTGGCTGCTGCCCCTCGACGTCGAACGCTGGTGCTCACGCGCCGACGCCGCCGACCTCTCCGCCCTGCACCGCTGCGAAGGCTCCGTCCTGGACATCGGCTGCGGCCCCGGCCGCCTCGTCGCCGCCCTCGCGGCCCGCGGACAGCGCGCGCTCGGCGTCGACCTCAGCGCGGCGGCCGTCGAACGTACGCTGCGCCACGGCGGCACCGCCCTGCGCCGCTCCGTCTTTGATCCCCTTCCCGGCGAGGGGCGTTGGGGCACCGTCCTGCTCGTCGACGGCAACATCGGCATCGGCGGCGACCCGGCCGGTCTGCTCCGCCGGGCCGCCGCACTGCTCGCGCACGGCGGGCTGATCATCGCCGAGACCGCGCCCGTGGACATCGACGAGCGCGTCCACGTACGGGTGGACGACGGACGCCGGACCCAACCGGGGGCCCCGGGCTCGCACTTCCCGTGGGCCCGCCTCGGCACCCCCGCCCTGCTCCGTCACGCGCGGACCCTCGGCTGGCTCCCCGTCGATCAGTGGGAGGCCGACGGCCGCCCCTTCGTGGCCCTGCGCCGCAGCAGCGCCCGCGTCACCAGGCAGAGCGCCGAGCACACGAACAGCGCGGCGGTGACCAGCAGCCAGCGCTCCAGGAACCCGTCGGACGACAGGCCCGCGTACAGCTCGTAGCGCCGCCGTACCCGCCCCGTGATCAGCGGGAACCACACCAGCAGGAGCAGCAGGGACAGGAAGGCCGGTACGCGTACGAAGTTCACGAGCCGGCGCCGGGACGGCCCGAGCGCGGCGATCACCGCACGGTCGGCCGCGCCGTAGACCGGCAGCAGGACGAGGTCGTGCACGAGGGCGGCGCCGACGAACCACACCACGATCATGAACGTGTCGCCCTTCAGGAGCCGTACGCCCACATAGCCCGCGAACGCGAGGGTGCCGAGCAGCAGCACGATCTGGAACGGACTGCCCACCAGGGACCGGTACTTGGGGGCGAGACCGCCCCGTTCACTCATACGCATCAGACCGCTCCGAACGTCAGCTTGGCGACCCACTTCGTGTTGAGCACCCCGGGCGCGGCCGGGACGATGATCCGCGCCGGGAAACCGTGATCGAGCGACAGGTCCGCGCCGTTGACGCGCAGCGCCAGCAGTGAGCGCCCGTCCCGCACCTGGTTGTCGCGCAGCGCACCCGAGCGGAAGGCGCCTGCGCGCTGGAGGGACTCCACGAACACCCCCGGCGGACTGTCCGGATATCCGGCGAGCGCGGCAAGGTCGCGCAGGCGTACGCCGCGCCAGGACTGGTTCGACGTCGACCAGCCCTCCACGCAGGCGATCGGCAGCTCCGAGGTGTGCTGGGTCATGGCGAGGAGCTGCGCGCGCGAGAGATGGACGTCTCCGGCGGGACCGCTGACGGTCAGTCGCCAGGTGCCCGTAGCGTCGGCCGCCCTGACCCCGACGGATGCGGCGGTCTTATTGATCTGGAAGCCGTTCGGGCCGCCGCCCGGGTCCTCCCAGCCGTGCGGGGCGAGCAGCGCGGTACGGCGCAGCGGGCCGTCGATGCTCCGGCCCGCCGTCGTGAGCAGCATGAAGAGCGAGCCCGTGCCGACGAGGGCGAAGGCTCCGCGCCGGGAGATGGTCGGCGCGGCGGGCGTCGGCGATGCCAGATCGTCGTCGGCGAAGGAGACGGCGGCACGCGCACCCGCCCCACCACCGGCACCGGCACCGGCACCGGCACCAGGACGCGCACCCCCCGAGCGAAGCTCCCCGCTCCGGATCACCCGCAGCGCCTTCGGCATCTTCAGCACCGCATGGGCCACGAACCCCCCGAAGAACACCCACGCCCCGTAGAAGTGCAGCCGGTAGAAGGACCCCGGGAAGATGTAGTCCAACTGGACGTTGAGCACCCCGGTGACGAACTCGAACAGCGCACCCCCCACCAGCAGCACCAGCGAAAGCCGCTCCAGCGCGTGCGCGAGCGATTTGACCGGTGGCAGCGCGAAGAACCTCGGGATCACCGACCAGAGCTTCGCCAGCAGCACCGGGATCAGCGCGACGCCGACGGTGACATGGAAGCCCTGCGTGAGGCGGTAGAGCCAGTACGGGTGCGTGGGCCAGTCGAAGAGGTAGAAGCCCAGCCACCCCCGGTCCGGCGTCTTGTCGTTGACGGACGCGAGATCCGGGTTGTACGCCGCGTACGACAGCAGGCCCGTCACGAACAGCAGCGTGAGCCCGACCAGCAGGACGAGCCCGAGCGCCGCCGTGAACCGGACCCCGCGCACGGGGCTGCGCCAGAAACCCGGATCCGACGGCAGCGGAGGCAGACGACGCGGTGACCGCGCCGAAGACGGCTTCGAGGGCGGTGGGGGTTGATCCATGCGGCGACCGTAAGCCCGCGCACCCGTCCCGGACGTGGTACGACTTCTGACGAAACGGTGACGTGGCCCCGCCGTACCAACGAAACCCGACGCCCGCTGCTTACCGTGCCGGAGTGAAGACCGACGAACGCGGACAGCCCACCGACGAACGCCCGCACGCCCCCGGACAGCCGGGCGAGGTCCCCGGCGCACGCACGGGCCGCCCCCACCGCCGGGATCTCCTCGCTGCCTCCGCCGGCGCCGCCCTCGTCATCACCGCCGCGCTCGTCGGTACCTCGATCCAGCGCTCCGACGGCAGCCTCCGCGTCAACTGGCCGCCCCTGCTCGGCACCTGGGACCCCCGGACCGGCCCCGGCACCCCCGGCGCGCTCGTCGTCGCCGTCCTGATCATCGCGTACGGCCCCGGCCTCGCCGCCCGGCTGCCGTGGCGCGCGCTCCTCGTCACCACCTGGGCCGCCGCGCTGGCGTGGACGTTCTCACTGGCGCTCATCGACGGCTGGCACTGGGGCGTGGCGCGCCGGCTCACCACCAAGAACGAGTACCTCACCGTCATCGACCGCTTCTCCGACATCGGAGCGACGCTGCGCGGCTTCTCCGACCACATCGTGATCGGTGACCCCGGCAACTGGCCCGCCCATGTCGCGGGCCATCCGCCGGGCGCCACCCTCACCTTCGTCTGGCTCGACCGGATCGGCCTCGGCGGCGGTTCGTGGGCCGGGGTCTGGTGCGTCGTGATCGGCGGCTCGGCCGTGGCCGCCGTACTCGTCACGCTCCGCGCCCTCACCGACGAGCGGACGGCGCGCCGCGCGGTGCCGTTCCTGGCGCTGGCCCCGGCCGCCGTCTGGATGGGCACATCGGCCGACGGCTACTTCGCGGGCGTGGCCGCCTGGTCGCTCGCCCTGCTCGCACTCGCCGCGACCCGTACGGTGCGCTTCCCTGCGGCGGCGGCCCTGGGCGCCGGGCTGCTGTACGGGTTCACCTGCTACCTCTCCTACGGCCTGACCCTGATGGCGCTCCCCGGCCTCGGGGTCCTCGTGCTGGCCCGCACCGCACGCCCGCTGCCGCTGGTGCTGCTCGGCACGCTGGTGGTGCCGGTGGCGTTCACGCTCGCGGGGTTCAACTGGTGGGAGGCGTACCAGGAGTTGGTGGTGCGCTACTACCAGGGCGCCGGTGGCATTCGCCCGTACTGGTACTGGGTCTGGGCGAACCTCGCCGCGACAACCCTGGCTGTCGGTCTCGCCACGGTCGCCGGCCTCGGCCGGGTCCTGGCGCTCGCGCCCCGCGCCGTACGGGAACTGCTCCCCGGCCGGACACCGTCAACTCCCGCTCTCCGCCTCGCCGTTCTGGTCCTCGCGGCGCTGCTCGCGATCATCGCGGCCGACCTGTCCGGCATGAGCAAGGCGGAGACGGAACGCATCTGGCTGCCGTTCATGCTGTGGCTGCTCCCCGCCACCGCCCTGCTGCCCGGCCACCGGCGGGGCTGGCTGGCCGGGCAGGCGGCCGTCGCACTGCTGGTCAACCACCTTGTCTTCACCGGCTGGTGAGTACGCGTCAGACGACTTCCTGTCGACTACAGAACAGTCGTCGTCACCACCGTCACCACGACGATCGCCGTCAGCGCGTCCTCCGCCGCCTTGACCGCCCGGCGCACCGCCGATCCCGCCCACTGTCCGTGCGCGATCTTCTCCATGTTCGTCCTGGCGGTCGCCAACTGCGGCTTCTGGTACAGCAGTCCGTGCAGCTTCGCCCCGTGCAGCAGCGCCACCAGACTCGCCGTACGCTCGTCCGGATCAGCCCCGCGCATCACGACCTCGTCCAGCCGCTGCCGCAGCGCCGCCTCCACGGAGCCGTCGGCCTCCGGGTAGCGGCGTACGGGAAAGAGGCCGAGCACCTTCTTCTTCTCCTCGCGGAGCAGGCCCTTGCCCACGAGACTCTTGGTCGTCCCGGCCACCGCGCCCTTCTTCAGGTGCTCGATCCACTCCTTCGTCCTGCGCGGCTTGCGCTTCTGATCACCGGAGAGGTCGGCCAGCGCCGCGTCCAGGGTGGGATCGCCGAGCGGAGCCGCGTCACGGACGGTGACCTGGTCGTCGTGCACCTCGACGCGGCCCGCCAGCGCCAGTTCGACCAGTGACGCGGCCGCGATGGCGTACGAGACGTTCGCCGCCTGCTTCTCGACCCCGGACTCGTCGTCCAGCGACAGAAGGAGCAGTTGTTCTCCCAGTGTGGTCTCGACCGGCGTATTCAGGGCGAAGTTCATGACGCTCGTCTCTCCTCGAACCGTGGGGGTAATCGCACGTCTTCCCCGAAGGGACGCGTGAGGAACGTGAATGGCTCCCGGGCTCTCGATCGGTCCGGTTCATCGGTCCGGTTCATCGGCCTGGCCTATCGGTCTGGTTTTTCCGTCGGCGATCGGACCGGTACACCGTGCCGATCGGCGCCTAGCGTGAAGCCCGGAACACGGAGACACACACCTGGATCACAAGGAGTCACGTCATGCGACGACGCCGTATCGGCGGGCCGACCGGGCCCCTGGCCAGCGAACTGTGCCTGGGCGCCCTGCCCTTCGGCAGCAGCGTGGACGAGAAGACGTCCTTCGCGATCCTCGACCGGTTCGTCGAGGCCGGCGGCAATCTGATCGACACCTCCAACAACTACGTCTTCTGGGTCCCCGGCGCGACCGGCGACGAGAGCGAGACCGCCGTCGGCCGCTGGACGGCGAGCCGGGGCGTCCGCGACGAGGTGCTGATCTCGACCAAGGCCGGGGCTCGCCCCACCGTGCCCGGCACCGGTCTGGAGACGGCCGAAGGGCTGTCGGCCGCCGCGATCGAGAAGGCCGCCGCCGACAGCCTGCGGCGGCTGGGCACCGACCGGATCGACCTGTACTGGACCCATATCGAGGACCGTTCCGTCCCGCTGGAAGAGACGCTCGGCGCGCTCGACGGCCTGGTCACCAGCGGTCGGGTGGGCCTCATCGGCGCCTCCAACCACACCGCGTGGCGCACCGCGCAGGCGCGGGACATCTCGCGCGCCAACGGGTGGGCGGCGTACACCTGCGTACAGCAGCGCCACTCCTACCTCCAGCCGCGCTTCGACACGGGCCTGCCGGAGTCGGGTCATGTGCATGTGACCCCGGAGCTGCTGGACTACGTGCGCAGCGAGCCCGAGCTGACGCTCATGACCTATTCGGCGCTGATCTCGGGCGCCTACACCCGCGCGGACAAGCCGCTGCCCGCCGCGTACGACCACCCCGGCACCGCCGCGCGTCTCGCCGTACTGCGGGAGGTGGCCGACGAGTTGGGGGCGAGCCCCAACCAGGTGGTTCTCTCCTGGCTGATGGGGGCGGATCCGGCGGCGCTGCCGATCGTGGGGGTCAGCTCGGTGGCGCAACTGGACGAGGTGCTCGGCGCGTTGGAGCTACGGCTGCCGGCCGAGGTACGGGCGCGGCTGGACGCGGCGGGGGTGCCGGCGGAGCGGGGCTGACGTGCCGGAGCAGGGCTGATCAGCCGGCCGGGCCGCCGGCCTCGCGGATCGCGTCCGCCAGCCGCCGTACGGCTTCCGGCACCGACCGGTCGGCGAGATTGCCGTACCCGATCACAAGAACGCAGCCCCGGCCCGCCGCCTCTCCCGCCGCCGCCTCTCCCGCCGTGTACTCGGCCAGGTCCACGAGCCGCACCCCGCGCCGGGCGGCACCGCGGACCACGTCCCCGGCCGCGCACCCCGTGAGATGGAGCAGCAGATGGAATCCGGCGGCGGCCCCCGACACCCGGTGCACGGGCAGCCGTTCGGCGATCTCCGTGAGGAGGCTGTCGCGGCGCCGCCGGTAGCGGAGCCTGGACGCGCGCAGATGCCTGTCGTACGACCCCGACTCCAGGAACCGGGAGAACGCCGCCTGGTCGATCACGGGCGGCGGCGACCCGACGGCGTCCGCCGCGTACAGCCCGTCCAGCAGGTCCGGCGGCACGACAGCCCAGCCGATCCGCATCGCGGGCGACAGCGTCTTGCTGAGCGAGCCCATCAGGGCGACCCGTTCCGGCGCCATGCCCTGGAGGGTGCCGACGGGGTGGCGGTCGTAGCGGAACTCGGCGTCGTAGTCGTCCTCCATGATCAGCCCGTCCGACTCCCGTGCCCAGGCGATGAGTTCGGCCCGGCGGGGCGGGGTCAGCACAACGCCGGTGGGGAACTGGTGCGCGGGCGCCACGATCACCGCCCGTACGCGCGGCTCGCGTCGCAGCAGGTCGACGCGGAGTCCTTCGTCGTCCACGGGGACGGCGACGGCCGTCAGCCCCGCCGCCGTGACGGCGGTCCGCAGGCGCGACCAGCCCGGATCCTCCAGGGCCACATGGGTGTGCCCGGCGGCACGCAGGGCGCGGCTCAGCCGGAGCACACCGTCCAGCGTGCCGCCGCAGACGACGAGTTGTCCGGCGTCGAGCGCGGCACCCCGACCGCGTACCAGATAGGCGGCGACGTGCTGCCGCAGCCCGGGGTGGCCCGCCGGGTCGGGATGGCCGAAGTCGGCCGGGGTGAGGGTGCCGGTCGCCTCCCGTACGGCGTCGGCCCACCGTTTACGGGGGAACTCACGGAGGTCGGGTATCCCGGGCGCCATGTCGAACTCCGGCTGCCAGGAAGCCTGTTGGGGCGGTCGCCCGGACCCGGCCGCACGCCCGGCCGCCGCCCGGCGGACACGCGTCGCTGATCCGCCGCGCGCCTCGAAGTACCCCTCGGCGACCAGCTGCCCGTACGCCTCGGTCACCACCCAACGGGAGCAGCCGAGATCAGCGGCGAGCGCCCGGCTGGGCGGCAGGGCGCTCCCGGGAGCGATCCGCCCGTCGACGACGGCCGCCCGGAGGGCCCGGACAAGCCGCAGGTGCAGGGGCCCTGCGGCCCGTTCGCCCAGGTCGAGAAGGGTGCCCCAGGCGGGGTCGGTGCGTGGGTGCGCCATGGGGCGATGGTACGTACGCGCCCCGCGAGCCCCCTCACGCCTTGGGCTCGGGCCCCTTCACCGGCTCCGAGTCCGTCACCGGCTCCGGCTCCTTCAGCGACTCCGGGTTCTTCGCCAGCTCCGAACGCCGGTAGGAGTACGTGAAGTACACGACGAGCCCGATCGCGAACCAGACCCCGAACCGCACCCACGTCTGCCACTGCAAGTACGTGATCAGCCACAGCGACGCCACCACACCGATCGCGGGCACCACCGGCATCCCCGGACAGCGGAACCCGCGCGGCAGGTCCGGCTGCCGGTAACGCAGCACGATCACCGCCGTACAGACCACCGCGAACGCCAACAGGATCCCGATGTTGGTCAGTTCGGCGGCCTCACCGATCTTCACGAACCCGGCGATCCCCGCCGAAGCGAACCCGACGATCCAGGTCACCCGGGTCGGGACCTTCCGCGTCGGATGCGTCTTGGCGAACCACTTCGGCAGCAGCCCGTCGCGGCTCATCGAGAACCAGACCCGGGTGACTCCCAACATAAATGTGAACATGACAGTAAGAATCCCGATGATCGCCCCAACCGCGATGATGTCGGCGATCCCGTCAAGTCCGACCGAGGCGAAGGCGGTCGAGAAGCCGCTCTCCTTGTCGACGTCCTTGAAGTTCTGCATGCCGGTCAGCACCAGGCAGGCCAGCACGTACAGCACCATCGAGATCGCCAGCGAGTAGATGATCGCCTTCGGCATATGGCGCTGCGAGTCCTTGGACTCCTCGGCGGCGGTGCTCATCGCGTCGTACCCGAAGACCGCGAAGAAGACGGTCGCCGCGCCGGTGAACGCGCCGCCGACGCCGTACGGGAAGAACGGGTTGTAGTTGCTCGTATCGATGTGGAAGACGCCGACCGCGATGACGAGCAGCACCACCAGCACCTTCAGCACCACGACGACCATCTCGAAGCGGGCCGCGCTGCGCATGCCGAGCGTCAGCAGATACGCGATGAACAGGCAGAGCACAACGGCGAACAGGTCGACCTTGTGGCCCTCGCCCGTGCCGGGCGCGCCCAGCATCCACGCGGGCAGATTGCCGCCCATCGACTCGACGAGGAAGCTGAAGTACCCGGAGATGCCGATCGCGACGACGGCGACGATCGCCGTGTATTCGAGCAGCAGGTCCCAGCCGATGAACCAGCCGGCGAGCTCGCCGAGTACCGCGTAGCCGTACGTGTACGCGGACCCGGCCTTCGGGATGAGCCCGGCGAACTCCGCGTACGACAGGGCCGCCGCCGCGCTCGCGACGCCGGCGATCAGGAACGAGACGAGGACGGCGGGGCCCGCCGTGCCGTTCGCGATCGTCCCGGCGAGCGTGAAGATCCCGGCGCCGATGATGCCGCCGACGCCGATGGCGGTGAGCTGCCAGAGCCCTAGGGTGCGGGTGAGCTGTTCGCCCTCCGCGCCTTCGGAGTCCTGGATGGTGTGGATGGGTTTACGGCGCATGACGCCTTCGCCCGCACGGAAACCTGCCATGTCGCGACTCCTCTCGCTGCGGCAACGCGCCATCGTCGCGGATGCCCGGCGGCGGGCGGAAGGATGTGACATGGGCGGGCCCTGTGACTGGACCGTGATGTCCGGAGCTTGTTGGCCCGGTGCTGCGGAGATTAGGTTCGCCTTAGTTGCGTCCGGGCAGACTCCGGGCGGCTCTCAGGGAGGCTTCCGCGCTGTGTCGACACACCTCACTCGCCGTATCACCATGGCCGCGGCGGTCACCGCGTTCGCCGTCTCGCTCTCCGCGTGCGGCGGCAGCGACGGCGACGAGCCGTCGGACCAGGCCGGGGGCAAGAGCGGGTCGGGAGCGACGCACTCCGTGCAAACCGCCATGGGCGAGGTGAAGGTCAAGAACGACCCCGAGCGCGTCGTCGTCCTCGACACGGACGCGCTCGACTCCGCGGTCACGCTCGGGATCACCCCGGTCGGCGCCACGACCGCTGTCGCGGACACGCCGTTCTCCACGTACCTCCCCGAGGACAAGCTCAAGGACATCAAGCCCGTCGGCCTGATCGCGGAGCCGAATCTCGAAGCCATCGCCGCCCTGAAGCCCGACCTGATCCTGAGCAGCAAGGTCCGCGACGAGAAGAACTACAAGTCGCTCTCCGAGATCGCCCCGACCGTCTTCTCCGACACCACGGGCCCCAACTGGCGCGCCAACTTCGAGCTGCACGCCGACGCGCTGGGCAAGACCGCTGAGGCGAAGACGATCGCCGCCGGGTACGACACCCGGGTGAAGACCCTGACCACGGCCCTCGGCGGCCCGGCGGAGGCGAAGAAGACGACGTTCGGCTTCGTCCGCTTCGTGGAGGGCGCCGACACGCGCCTCTATCTCAACGACACGTTCGTCGGCTCGGTCTTCGGCGACCTCGCCGTGGGCCGCCCTGCCAACCAGGACAAGGACGGCTTCTCGCTCGACGTCAGCCCGGAGAAGATGGACGAGGCGGAGGCGGACGTCATCTTCTACTCCACCTACGGCGACGCGAAGAAGGCCAAGGAGACCGAGATCCTCGGCGGCCCGCTCTGGAAGAACCTGACGGCGGTGAAGGAGAAGACGGCCTTCAAGGTCGACGACAACCTCTGGATGCTGGGCATCGGTTACACGGGCGCGGGCCTGGTGCTGGACGAGATCGAGAAGAACTACGGCGGGGCCGCGGGCTGATCGGGGAATTCACGGAGGCACCACCGCCGAGCCGGGGTCCGGGTCCGGGTCCGGGGCGCCGAAGGTCGTCCAGGCCGAGCGGGGCGGGAGCCGCAGGACCCGGCGGTCCGCCACCGCGTTGAGGATTGTCGCCGCGCGCCAGGCGCCCAGGGTCAGGTCGGGGGCGCCGACACCATGGGTGTGGAGTTCCGCGTTCTGGACGTACAGGCGGCCCGGGACCCGCGGGTCCAGTGCGACGCGGTAGTCGGCGTCTATCCGGTAGCGGCCCTTGTCGTCCCAGTCCACCAGGGCGCCTAATCCGCCCCGGCCGCCGAGGAAGGCCGGGCGGGACGCCGTGTAGCCGGTGGCGGAGACGATCGCGGACGTGCGGATCTCGAAGAGCGCGTCCTGCTGGGTGTGACGGCACGTCAGTACGTATTCGTCGCCGGACACTTCGGCGGCGACGACGGCAACTCCCGGATGCAGAGCGGCCCTTGGCTCCGCCCCGCCGATCGTGCGCTCGTACAGCTCGTCGTGCAGCTCGCCCAGTGTCTGCTCGCTGACGCCCTTGTAGAGCTGCCACTGCTCGCTGACGAGCTGTTCGCGGCGGGCCTCGGGGAGGGCGCGGAAATAGCGTATGTAGTCGGGCGTGAAGTGTTCGAGCCCGATCTTGGAGTACTCCATGGGCGCGAACGCGCTCGTGCGGGCCAGCCAGCGGACGTACGGTCCGCCCGCGCCGTCGCCGTCCTGGTGACGCAGCAGATCCAGCGCGACCTCCGCGCCCGACTGCCCGGCGCCGATCACGGTCACGTCGTCGCGAGCGGCGAGCCGGGCGCGGTGGGTGCGGTAGTCGGCGCTGTGCAGGACGCGGCCCGCGTGGGCGCTCTGCGCGATCAGCGGGCGCAGCGGCTCGGGCACGACCGGGTGCGTCCCGACGCCGAGGACGACCTGGCGGGCGAGCACCCGTGTGAGGGTTCCGTCGGACGCGCGGTGGGTGACGACGAACGCCTCCCGTTCCTCGTCCCAGCCCAACTCCTCGACGTGCGCGTCGAATTGGCAGGACCCCAGCGACTCGGCGACCCAGCGGCAGTAGGCGTCGTACTCGCGGCGCGGTATGTGGAAGCGCTCGGAGAAGAAGAAGGGGAACATCCGGTCGTGTTGGCGCAGGTAGTTGAGGTACGACCACGGGCTCGTGGGGTCGACCATCGTCACCAGGTCGGCCAGGAAGGGGACTTGGAGAGTCGTGCCTTCCATCAGCAGACCGGGGTGCCAGGAGAACGCGGGCTTCGCGTCGAGGAACAGCGTGCGCAGTTCGGGCGCGCCGTCGGCCAGCGCTGCCAGCGAGAGGTTGAACGGGCCGATCCCCACACCGACCAGGTCGTACATATGGGCCACAGCCGACTCGGACTCGGTCACCGCTTCTCCTCCGCCTCACCCGCCGCCACCACCGCGTGCAGCAGCCGCTCCACCTCCGCCACCGTCGTATGCGGATTCAGCAGCGTCAGCTTCAGCCGGACGCGCCCCGGACCCTCGCCCGGCAGTTCGGTACGCCCCACCACCGCACCCCCCTCGCGCAGCAACCGCCGTCGCAGCGAGGCGTTCACCTCGTCGGTGCGTGCCCCGTCCGCCGGCCTCTCGGGGACGTAGCGGAACAGGAACGCCGTCAGCGCCGGGTCCCCGGCCTCCTCCCCGTGCAGTTCAAGTCGCGGGTGCGCGGACACCGCCCGTGCCCCCGCCACCGCGAGTTCGTGGCACGCGTCGACCAGCCGCCCGAGGCCCTCGCGGCCCAGCGTCCGCAGCGTCACCGCGATCTTGAAGGCGTCCGCGCGCCGCGTCGTACGCAGCGAGAGACCCAGCAGGCTCGGATAGCCCGCGTCCTCGTCGTCCGCCGGGTTCAGATAGACCGCGCGGCGGGCGAGTGAGGCGTACGTCTCCGACTTCCGCACCAGGAAGACGCCCGCGGCGGCCGGCTGCCAGCCCAGCTTGTGCCAGTCCAGGGAGACGGAGTCGGCCAGTTCGATGCCGTCGAGCAGCGGCGCCAGCCGGTCGGACAGCAGCGCGCCGCCGCCGTACGCGGCGTCCACGTGGAGCCACGCCCCGTACTGTGCCGCCAGCTCCGCGCATTCCCGCAGCGGGTCGATCGCACCGGTGTCGGTCGTGCCGGCGGTGGCGACGATCGCGACCGGCAGCTGCCCGCGTTCGACGCACGCCTCCAGGGTCGCCGCCAACGCGCTTGGTTTCATACCGAGTTGGGTGTCCACCGGCACCGGGATCACCGCGTCCTCGCCGAGACCCAGCAGAGCTGCCGCCCGCTGCACCGAGAAGTGCGCGGCGGCCGACGTCAGGATCCTCGGCCGCGCGCCCGCGCCTGCGCCCACACCGGCCCTCGGCACCCCGGTCAGCTCGATCTGCCGGCCGCTCGCGGCGCCCAGCACTCGGTCCCTGGCCAGCATCAGACCCATCAGGTTCGACTCCGTGCCACCCGAGGTCAGCACGCCGGCCGCCTCGGTGGGGTCGTACCCGAGCATGCCGGCCAGTTCCTCAAGGAGCAGTGTTTCCAGGGCAGTCGCGGCTGGCGCCTGGTCCCACGAGTCCTGGGAGGGGTTCAGCGCGGACACCGCCAGGTCGGCGGCGACGGCGACGGCCAGCGGCGGGCAGTGCAGATGGGCCGCGCACGCGGGGTCGGCCGGGTCCGCGCTGCCGTACGCGAGGAGTTCGGTGAGCCGGCCGAGCGCGGCGGGACCGCGCGCGGTGCGCAGGGCATCGGCGACGGCCGCCGTGATCTCGGCGGGCGCACCGGGCGGGACGGGTCCGCCGCGCCGGGCGGCGCCCTCGGTGAGCGCGCCCAACACCTCGCGTACCAGGGGCTCCAGGGCTGCGGCTCCGCCCGTCCCGCCCGACAGGCCCGTACCGGTCGCGGGTCGGAGCGCTTCGTCCACGGCGGCGCCCAACGCGTCGGTGGTCACGCCGCACGCCCCGAAACGCCGGTGGAGTCCGACGCCTTCGACGTCTGCTGCGCCTGCGGCGCGTGCGACGCCTCCGTGATCGCGTCCGTCAGCCGCTCCAGTACGGATTCGGCCTCCTCGTCCGTGATCACCAGCGGTGGCAGCAGCCGCACCGTCGACCCGAACCTGCCGCCCAGCTCCAGGATCAACCCCCGTTCCAGGCAGGCCTCCTGGACCCGCGCCGCCACCTCGGGCGCCACCGGCCGGGCCCCGCACGAGTCCAACGGCCCCTCGGGGTCGACGATTTCGACGCCGATCATCAGCCCGCGTCCGCGTACGTCGCCGATCACCGGCAGTTCGGACCGAAGCCCCTCCAGCCGTGCGGTCATCCGCGCGCCGACCGTCGCCGCCCGCTCCGCGAGCCCCTCGCGCGTGACGTACCTGAGCGTCGCCGCGCCCGCCGCCATCGCCAGCGTGTTGCCCCGGAAGGTCCCGGTGTGCGCGCCGGGCAGCCACCCGTCGTACTCCTGGTCGTACACGATCACGGCCAGCGGCAGCCCGCCGCCGATCGCCTTCGACATCACCATCGCGTCGGGCACGATGCCGCTGTGCTCGACCGCCCAGTAGGCGCCGGTGCGCCCGACGCCGGTCTGCACCTCGTCCACGATCAGCGGGATGCCGCGCCAGCTCGTGATGCGCCGCATCTCCCGCAGCCACCCGTCCGGCGCGGGCACGGCCCCGCCCTCGCCCTGGACGGCCTCCACGATCATCGCCGCCGGCCGTACGACCCCGCCCGACGGATCGTCCAGGAGCCGTTCTGTGTACGTCGCGGCCAGCTCCGCGCCGCGCTCGCCGCCGACGCCGAACGGGCAGCGGTACGCGTACGGATACGGCAGCCGCGTCACCTCACCACCGGCCGCGCCCCCGCCCGGCACCGGCTCCTTGACGGCCACGCTGCCGGTCGCGGCCAGCGCGCCCGCCGTCATCCCGTGGTACGCGCCGGTGAACGCGAGCACCCCGCGCCGCCCGGTCGCCGTCTGCATCAGCTTCAGCGCGGCCTCGACCGCGTCCGTCCCGGCGGGTCCGCAGAAGTGCACGCGGGCCCGGTCTGCGAACTCCGCCGGCAGCGTCTCGAAGAGCGCGTCCGTGAAGTCGTCCTTCTCGGGGGTCGCGAGGTCGAGTACATGCAGCGGGGCGCCGCTGTCGAGCGTGCGCTGGAGGGCTTCGCGCACGACGGGGTGGTTGTGGCCGAGCGCGAGCGTTCCGGCGCCGGAGAGGCAGTCGAGATAGCGGCGTCCGTCGGTGCCCTCGATCGTCATGCCGTGGGCACGGGCCGGGACGATCGGGAAGGAGCGGGCGTACGTACGCGCGGACGACTCCCTGGCACGCTGGCGCTCCAGGATGGAGTCGGCGGCGCTCGCGGTGGCGGGAACGGTCATGGAACGGCTCCGGAAGTAAGAGGACAGGGAGAGGAGGCTCAGTGCGGGTGGCGGAACCGCCCGGGTGCCGGCACCGGCTTCACCCCCACGGGTGGCCCGTCGGACGCGGCGAGTTCACCGAAGCGGGCCCGTTCCGGCGGTCGCCGGCTGTCGGCGCCGGATCGGGTCCGGCAGGACGCCCGCGGGAGGGGCCCCGGGCGGCGCTGCGGATGGCGGGAACTGGACGGACACGGCGGCCTCGACCTCGGTTGGGTGGCGGGGAATCGACCCGGTTGCGGCATCAGCGTATGAGGGCCCGCGCGATCATCGCGTGCGGGCGCGGGCCCGGGAGCCCGGCGGTCGACTGCCGTGCCGGGCGGGCGGGTTCGCGGGCCGCTTGGGGCGTCGGCATGGGTCAACTCCGGATCAGGACACAACGGCCGACAGTGTCGGCGCACACCACCAGAACGGCCAAAATGACTTAGGCGAGCCTAACCTAATGGTTCACCGAGGGGACACCAAAGCCCCCCGCCCACGGGGGAGGATTTCCGGACACGGAATCCATGATCACGCGGGTCCCGGATCACGCCGGCTCCCGCCGCTCCGTGACCTCGATGTAGTCGCACAGGGTCCGACGGGTGCGGACGAGCATGTCGATGTGATCGTCCAGCCCCCGCAGCCGCGCCCGCAGCATGTCCAGCAGACCGGGGCAGGGTTCGAGATCGGGCGCGTCACCGGAGGCGCAGGGCAGCAGGATCGCGATCTCCTCCGTCGAGAGACCGGCGTCGAGCAGCTTCCTGATCTGGGTCACGGTCGTGACGGCATCGCCGCCGTACTCGCGGTAGCCGTTCGCGCCACGACCGGGTTCGAGCAGGCCCTGCGACTCGTAGTAGCGCAACTGATGCGCGTTGACGCTCGTACGCCGGCTCAACTCCCCGATCAACACGTCAGCTTCCTCATCTCCCCTTGACCTTCATACCGGTATGAACGTTGAGGCTACGTGAAGCCGATCGAGCAGTTCCGCACGCCCCGACGATTTGGAGCCGGACATGACCACGACCCCACCGTTCAACCCGCGCACGCTGCTCGCGGAGAGCCGCCTGGCCGTCCTCGCCACGATCAAGTCGAACGGCCTGCCCCAGCTCTCCCCGGTGATGCCCTTCTACGACGAGGAGGCCGACGTCCTGTACGTATCGATGACGGAGGGCCGCGCCAAGACGACAAATCTCCGCCGCGATCCCCGCGCGGCCCTGGAGGTCACCAGCCAGGACGGCTGGTCCTGGGCAACGGCTGAGGGGCCGGTCACCCTCACGGGCCCCGGCACGGACCCCGCGGGCCCTGAGGTCGAGGCCCTGGTCACCTACTACCGCCGCGCGGCCGGCGAACACCCGAACTGGGCCGAGTACCGCTCGGTGATGGTCTCGGACCGCCGGGTCCTGATGACGATGCGGGTGACCCGTGTCTACGGCGAAAGGATCGCCTGACACCGGCCCCACTCCCCGCCCGCCCGGCTCGGGCGGGCGGATACGGTCAGCGCCCCTGGTACGACGCGCCCTCCGCCCATGCCGGGCCGCGCGTCGGGATCGCGCCGAGGACCTCGACCGGGATCACCGCGCCCGTGTCCGTGGCCTCCGGCCTCGTCAGATGGATCGCGAGGTCCGCGATCTGCTGGGCCCGTTGCGCGCGGGCCAGGCGGGAGCCGCTCTGCGCCGCCCCGTACGTGATCACGTTGACCGTCACGTCCGAGCCCCGGCACTCGTGGACCAGGTGCCAGGCCAGGCTCATCAGGTCCGCGTGCGGGGCGCCGCCCGCCAGGGTGGAGCCGCGGCCGAGGCCCTTCGTGGACGCGATCAGGACGATCCGCCCGTGCCCGGCCTCGCGCATGCCCGGCAGCGTGCGCCCGATGATCGCGTTCGCCCTGGCCCGGGTCCCGGCGGCGGTTGAGACGGAGGATTCATCGGTGTGGTGCTCGTGCCGGTCCGCGTCCACGACCAGGACGTCGACCGTTCCGTGCCCGGTCTCGAACTCGGATACGGCGGCGTCCAGTTGGAGTGCGTCGCTCACATCGCACCGTACGTTGTAGAGCTCGTCGGGAGGCGTCCCGCGCTCGTAGAGGAACCCGACCCAGTCGTCCTGGCGGGCATACGCGGCGGCCACGCTCTCCGCGCTCCCGCTCGCCCCGCTGACGACCAGCACCGAACGGCTCACGTCTGCCACTCCCCCACTGCGCGTGACGTCACGGTCGCGTACCGACACCCGCGGCTCCGCGTTCGTCGGCCGGTACCAGGCTGTCCACCTGCGGGCGCGCGAGGAGCGCGGGAGGCGGTGCCCCGCGCCAAGTGTTCTGTCCCCGTGGCGCGCGCCGGCCAATGCCGGGACCGTCTCGTGCGCGGGCTCTCGCGCGGGCTCATCGGATGCGGTGCTCCTCAATGCGTCCACTACAGCCTCTCCAAGACGGGTTGGTCAGCGCCCATCGGGCCGTGCCCACCAGACAGCGATCCAAGAGTTGGTCGTACGGTCACGTCTGCGCGCCGAGGCAGGGCGCCTCGGCGGGAAGGGTGGCCGAGGCCGCCCAACTGCCCTGTTGCGCGACAATGTTGACCTGGGCTCCGCACCGTTGTGTCAGAACCTCCGCCAGGCTCGGGCCGCCGTCGTCCGGCCCCTCGTCCGGTCCTTCGGCCGGACGCCCCGAAGGTCCCCCGATCAGCTCGTCCGAACGGCTCTGCGCCGGCACCGTCACCGTCTCGGTGGGCGCGTCCAGGATCGTGACACTGACCTTTATGGCGACGGCGTCCTCCGGTCCGGTGCGCTTCGTCACCCCGAGGTAGTAACCGCTGACGCCCACGACACCGATCGCGTGCCTGGCCAGCTGCGCCGCCACCTCTTCGCAGGCGGCGATTTTCGCCGGTGGCCAGCCGAGACCGGCCAGTTCCTTGCGCACGATGCGCCGTGCGACCTGTATCTGCTCCGGAACGGCCGGTAGTGAGACGTGCATGGCATCGGTTCTCCGTGACCCCCCGCCCCTCACACCTCGGCAGCGTGTCGGCGGGGTCGGTACCCGGCCCTGGCGCGGCTGGCTGGGGGGTGCCGCGTAGGGGAACTCCGGCCTCCATCGTAGCCACGACGCGGACACTCTGCAACGTGACAGAGTTCGATACGACGGTATCGTGGTCCGCTGAACGGAGAGGTGAACGGAGAGGAAGAGACCCTCCCCATCCGCGGACGCGAGGAGGGCCCGGTGAGCCAGCCAAGATCCGGCCCCACCGTCGCCCTGCGTTGCTTCGGGGCCGATCTGCGCCGTCGCCGCGAAGCCGCGGGCATGACCCTCCAGGGCGTGGCGGACGTGATCAAGAAGGACCGGGCGACGCCGGCCCGCTGGGAGAACGCCGAAACCGTGCCGAATCCGCGCATGGTCGCCGTGCTGCTCGACCTCTACAAGACGCCCGTCGCCGAGCGGGGCGAGGTCCTTCACGCGCTGGAGGAGGCGAAGAAGCCCGGGTGGTGGCACCCCTGGCGCGAGGTCGCCGAGGTCGGTGTCATCGATCTGGAGTCAGCGGCGACCGGCATCCGTTCGTACGCCCCGGGCGTGCTGCCGGATCTGCTCCAGACCACGGAGTACGCGGAAGCCCTGATGAGTCTGCGCAACCCCTACGAGGACCCCGCCGTACGGCGCCTGCGGCTGGAACTGCTGGAGGCTCGCAAGGAGCACACCATCGAGGGCAAGGCGAGCACCGGCAACGGCGACCGGGCCGGGCTCTGGGTGCTGCTGGAGGAAGGGACACTGCGGCGCCGTGTCGGCGGAGCCGGGGTGATGGCCCGTCAACTGGACTACCTTGAAGCCCATATCGCCGATGTCGGGTCGTCGGTGGCCATCCAGGTCATTCCACCCGGCGTACCGCACCCGCTGGCCATCAGTCTCTGTGGCCATATCGAGATCCTCCGCTTCAAGGAGTTCGGCATGGGAGAGAGACTGATCCAGATCGGCCTCCACCCGGCCATGACGCTCATCACCGACGACTCCGACGCGGTGGAGAACTACCGGATGGCGGTGGACGTGACCAGTGGGTTCGCACCGCCTCGTTTCACCCCCCTGCCCCTGACGAGTAAGGACTTCGGATGAGCGACTCCGTACGCCCCGGAACCAATGTGATGCCCACTGTCCCCAACTCCGCGCGGATCTGGAACTACGCCCAGGGCGGCCAGGACAACTACCAGCTCGACCGCGATCTCGCCGACGTGATGATGGGCGACTTCCCGGAGATCAAGACCGCGGCCATGGAGTCACGGGCCTTCCAGGAGCGGGTGGCGGACCATGTCGTCCGCGAGGGCGGGATCCGCCAGCTCCTGGACCTGGGCACGGGCATTCCCACCGGGCGCGGCACCCACGGCATGGCGCAGCGGGCGGCTCCCGAGTCGCGCGTCGTGTACGTCGACAACGACCCGGTCGTCCTCAACCACGCGAGCTCGCTGCGGAGTTCGCCCGAGGGCAAGATCCACTATCTCCAACAGGACTTCCGGCTGGTGGACAAGGTCCTTGACGACGCCGCGCAGACGCTGAATCTGGACGAGCCTGTCGCCCTTCTGGTGCTCTCCACGCTCGGGCACTTCCCGCCCGCCGAGGCTGCCGACCTGGTCGAGCGGTACACGAGCCGGCTCGCCTCCGGCTCGTACCTGGCGGTGTGCGACACGATCGAGACGCCGGGCGTGCTCAGGATGCAGGAGCACTACCGGGCGGCCGACCCCGAGGGCGCCTACCTCGCCCGTACGCCGGACCAGATCGCGGACTGCGCCCGTGGGCTGACCCTGCTGCCGCCTGGTCTCCGCCCGCTGCCGGAGATCCTCGTACCGGCCGGGGAGGACATTCCGGCCGGGGCCGCGGACTGTGTGCAGTGGGGGTTCCTGGCGATCAAGCCGTAGCTTCGGAAGGGGTGTTGGGTGGGCCGCACGGCTAATGTCGGGTCTGTGAACACGACTTGGGAGCCCACGGCCGCGGGCGTGCTGCGGCTGCCGTCCGGTCGGCTCGTACGCGGCCGGGGACTGCGCCACCCCCTCCCGGCCGGCCCCACGCCCGCCTTCGCACTCCATCTGCTGGGCAAGGAGCCGCCCGCCGTCGAGTGGGAGGCCCGCTGGGTCCGCTGGCCCGACTTCCGGCTGCCGTCCGACCGGGCGGGGGCCGCGGAGGCGTTGCGGGAAGCCTTGTCGCGGTCCTCCGACGAGCGCGTCGAGGTCGCCTGCGGCGGCGGGCGGGGCCGTACCGGTACGGCCCTGGCCTGCCTCGCCGTCCTCGACGGGGTGCCGAACGCCGAGGCGGTCGCCTATGTGCGCGCGCACTATTCGCGGCACGCGGTCGAGACGCCCTGGCAGAAGCGGTACGTCGCACGCTTCGGCGCGTAAACGGCGCGGGCCCGGCCGGCGCGGGGCCTCAGCTCACCACCGCTCCCGACGCCAGCAGCAGATCCGGCAGCGTGCCCTCGAACTCCGGTATCAGCCGCAGCGCCAGCGCCCAGCCCTCCGGATTGTCCGACAGATGCTCCGCCGCCAGCGCCGCGACTTCGCCGCGGGCCTCGCGTATCTCGTCGGTCGCGGGCGCGTCCTCCTGGCCCAGCGCCCTGGACAGGAACGCCACCACCGGCTGCGCCGGATAGCCGGACCGCACCGCATCGGGCAGGGTGATCTGCCCCAGATGGTGCGCCTTCTCCAGCCAGCGGCAGCCGCCGCTGTCCAGCTGGAGGGGGTACTTCATCAGCAACTCCGTGGCCGTCGGCGGCTTCCCCGTCCGGCGGGGCCGGTAATGGGGATGCGACAGACGCAGAGCGGCGACGGCCGACATCTCGGCGAGCTCGGCCGGGCAGCCGTCCAGTGCGGCCAGCCGGACGAGAAGCCGGTCGTGCAGGGGCTTCGCGCGGTGCGTCGCCGCCAGCTCGGCCCATGGCAGCGGCCCCGGACCGATCTCCTCGGCGAAGAGGTCGATGGCCTTCGCCAAGTCGTCGTCCTCGCTGCCCGCCCCCTTGTCGCACAGGAAGTCGGCCCGCCCCGCCGGGCTCGCGGCGCTCTCGTACGCGGCACGCAGCAGGGCGGCTCCGTCCTCGGGCCCCTCGGTCTCCAGCGCCGCACGCCCCGTCTTCAGCGTCGCCGGTGACAACGGGTGCCTGGTCTGCCGCTTACGGCCCGGGAAGTCCGTCTCGTCCAGCAACTCCCTTACGGCTTCTGGCCCGTGGCGCTCCCAGAGCCGTAGCAGCATGTGCAGCTCCAGCGCCGACGTGTGGACCTTCGCCCGGGGGCTGCCCAGCAGGATCCGGCACAGCAGCGGGTCGCCCGAGTCGCAGCACGCGAGCAGCCATGGCCGGCGCGCGCTCTCCCGCACCCCCTCCACCAGGGGCTCCGTCAGCGGGATCCGCTCGGCGGTGGGGGTGTCCGCCGACCGGCCATCCCGCCAGCGCCGGCCGGAGAGGATGTGCCCGCGCTGGTCGAGGGTGAGGTCGGTGTGGAGGAAGAGCGCGGCGTTGACCTCGGCGTCGTTGTACGTGATCAGGTCCTCGATCACCTCCGCCGGGGTCGTCCAGTCGGACGCGATCCCCGCGAGGGCGGGTGCACCTCGCAACTGGATGATGTGAGCGCGCAGTTCAGGGCTCGGCGCGTGCCAGAGCAGCAGCTGCTGGATGGCCCGCAGGTCCATGTGCGCGGCGAGCGCGCACCGCGTCCCGTGGTCGGCCGCGTCGTACAGATGCAGCCACGCCGACCGGCCGCCCTTCTGCCTGCGGCTCGGGAACTCCGGTCCCATCGGCCTCGGCCACGGCTGGCCGCTGTGCTTCGGCACCTCGGCGAGCGCGGCGTCGATCAGCTCGGTGACGCTCCCGGCGAAGCGCGGGAGCAGGGTGTACAGGGCCCGCCAGGGCGCGAAGTCCGAACCGAGCCTGGCCACTTGGGCGGCCAGGGCGGCCCGTACCTCTTCGTGGTCGTGCGGCAGCCCGCACAGGACCTTGCGCGCCGGGACGACCTCCCGCAGGACGCGGTCGGCCGGGAAGACACCGGACGGTATTCCGGGTACGAGGAGTTCGGCCAGGCGGTCCTCCTCGGCGGCGGCCAGCATCGGCCAGTGGAGGTTGCCCTCGATCCGCAGTCCGCGGTTCGCCTTGAAGGCGGCGAGGGCCAGCTCCTCCGGGCAGTCCGGGTGCGTCCGCAGTTTGCGCAGGCCGTTGGCGGTGAACGGCGTGCCGCGATGTTCCTCGACCAACTCGTCCCAGTGCAGAGCCCCCGGGGCCGGCGGCAGCTCTATGTCACCGTGGTGGGTCGCGTCGTGGAGGTGCTCGATCAGCTCCTTCGTCGTGCCGGGTGCGGGCGTCGACGACCGGCCCGGCCGGGGGGCGCTGTTCTTCGGGCGGGCGGGGGCCGGGGCAGGCTTCGCTTCGAGGACGCGCCGCGCGAGCGCCACCAGTTCGGGGAAGGGGGAGAGCAGGGCCGGCTCCAGCAGTTCCCGGGACCTGGCCTCCATCAGCCTCCTCGGCAGCGCGCCCTTCGCGTGCCAGGCGGGGTCGTCGGCCGTGGCCGCCGCGCCCTCCCACACCGCCGCGCGCTCGTCCGCGTCGCGCTCCCAGTCGCGGTCGCCGTAGAGATGGACGGCCAGCGCGGGATCGCCGAGCGCGGCCAGCCGGCGGAACACGTCGCGGTGGTACCGGCGGGCCGAGAGCAGCGCGGTGCGCAACTCCGGGTCGGGCGAGGAGAGCACCTCGTCCAGCAGGACCGGCGGCACCGGGGCACCACTGCCCAGCAGCGCGAGCGTCTCCTCCCGTATCCGCGGGATCAGCGCGCGGGTGAGTGTCCGGTCGGCGAGTGCGTAGGCGGCGGACACGACGGTGTGGTCGGCGAGGCGCATGGCGTGGGGTCCGGGCTTTCTGGAGGAGGGAGTGGGTGGTGGTGGGGCGGGGGCCGTGTCAGGACGGCGCCGCGGCGAGCTCCTTCATCCGGGCCAGCGCGCCGACCCAGAAGCTCTGCCGGGCGGGTGTCTGCCCGACGAGATACGTGGCGCGCAGCTTCGGCGGCAGCTGCCGCAGCGCTCGGGCCACCACGTCGCCGTGCCGCTTGAGCTGGGACAACTCGGCGTTGGCCAGGGCCCGGTGCACAAGGTCGGTGTCGTTGGTCCCCTCCGTCGAGACCTCCGAAGCGACGGCGAGCCGCTTCTCCCAGAGGTCGATGTCCCGCACCAACTGCTTGAACCCCAGGGTCACTTCATCCCCGACGCCCGCCAGTCTGGCTTCGAGCGCGGTCAGCGGCACCGGCGCGAACTCGCCGTCGCCCAGGTAGATCAGACCCGATATCAGTGGCTGGCCGGCCAGATGCAGCTTGATCAGCCGCTCCAGCGTCCGCTTGGTGATCCAGTCGCGGGCCTCTTCGTCGATGTCGTTCTTCCACCATTCGAGGACGGTCTCGGCCACCTCGCCGTACGCGGCGATGAGCCATTCGTTCGCCGGGATGTCCTCGGGCCGCACCTCGTAACTGATCGTGAAGCGGCTGGCCTGCGCCACGTTGTTCCGGCTGACCTGGAGTTTCCTGCCGAGGTGGTACGGCGGGTTCTGGAGCGCGATCTGGGCGCGCAGCCCCTCCACCGGCCGCCCTGCCAGCGACCACTCCTGGGTGATCTCCATCAGCTTGGCGAAGGCGGCCTTGTCCTTGGGCCGGTTGTACTCGTCCCAGATAATCACCTTCTCCCCCGGGCCCGAGAGCGACCCGGTGAGCAGCGTGTCCAGCCGGCCGCCGGGGGTGGGCACCGGCACGCACAGGTCCTCGACGTTGGTCACCGGGAGCGAGAAGTACACCGGCTCCGCGCCGAGTTCGTCCCTTACGACGCTCTTGGTGATCTCCGTCTTCCCGCAGCCGGGCGGCCCCTGAAGCAGCACCGCCCAGTTCTCCCGCAGGGCGGTGCGCAGGATGCGGCGTACGGGATCGGCGACCGTGCTCGGATTGGCCGCGCCCACGGCGCTCGCGATGGCGTCCAGGGTCTCCGCCGTACGGTCGATTCCCTCCCCGCCGTCCTTGCGCCGGTCCCGCAGCCGCAGCCGGACCCCGCCCACGAGCGGGAGCCCCCAGCTCAGCGGCAGCCCGGCACGGGCGCAGTCCAACACGTGCTCCAGGGTGCGCGGGGAGAGCAGCGAACGCAGCTTGGGCGTCAGCGCGGCCCAGATCCGGAAGACCTCGCCGAGGTCCCAGTCGGGGTAGCGGGCGGCGAGGGTGTGGCGCCAGGCCGTGTCGTTGGACGTGAGGCGCAGTGTGACCATGCGGTCGAGCACCGCGAGGTCGCTGCGGACGGAGCCGGTCTCCGTCCGGGACTCGTTGTCGCAGAGGAAGACGCCGACGCAGCCGAGCGCGCGCAGGTCGTGTTCGCCGAGGGTCCAGTCGCAGGCGATCTGCATGAGCTGGGACTGGATCATCTCGCCGGCCTGGAGCGAGTCGTCGATCAGCAGCACGAAGGGCTCGCCGGGGTCGAGCTGGCTCATGATCAGCTGGGTGAGGACGAGTTGGCCCGTGCCGTCGTCCCTTACGGGGGCGTTCATCAGCAGGTCGTCGGGGGTGAGATTGGCGGCGGGGACGAGGACGACGCGTGTGCCGGGGTGGGCCTCGGGGATATGACCGAGGAAGGTGGAGGTCTTGCCGATGCCGTGCTCGCCGAAGACCTGGCCGGTCTGGCCCATCGTGATCATGGCGTCGATGAACTCCGCGAGGCGCGTGCCCGGTTGGGGGCCGGACGGCCGCTCCGGGTAGGTGGCCGTGACGGGCCAGGCCGCCTTGTCGCGGGCGCTGTGGTCGTCGCGGGCACTGCGGGCGCTGTGGTCGTCGCGGCCGGAGGTGCGCGCCGCGCGGTTCGGATCGGTCTTGATCACGGTGATGGGGTCCAGTCCTCGTGCGTGCGTACGCGGGGATGCGCGATGCGTTCGGGGTGAGCCGGGGCGCGCGCAGGCGCGCACCGCCGTACATGCGAGAGAGGCCCGCGGGCTCAGCTGTCGCCGGTCGTCACGCGGTGGCAGGCCATGGGCGGGTCGTGCCGCTCGGGCCAGTCGTCGCCGCCGTCGGTTATCAGCCAGATCCAGCTCTCGGGCCGGGCCGGGGTCACCTGAGGCGCATGACCGTCGGTGACCATGATCACCGCGTCCGGCCGCACCTCGCACCGCCTGCCGCCGACTTCGCGGCGCCCCTCCACGTACTCCACGACGTTGCCGAAGTCCGTACCGCCGCCGCCTCTGACCCGCTCTCCCGCGACGAACGGCATGACCTCGCCGTCGAAGCTCAGCCAGTGCGTCTCGACGCCGTCGGTGCGGCCGATCAGCGTCATCAGCCAGTCGATCACCCGCTGGGACATGGAGCCGGAGGTGTCGATGGCGACGACCACCACCTTCGTACGCTCCTTGCCGCGCCGCGACAGCATCGGATCGTGGCCGAGCGCGAGCAGCACCGCGCCGTGCTTCCTGGGATAGATGAGCCGTTCGCCGTCGCGGAGTTTGGAGGCGAGCGTGTCGGACAGCCAGCGCTTCCACCATTCGACCCGACGCGTGGGCTCGGTCCGGCCGCGCAGCGCGCCGAGGCCGAGGCGCCCCCACATCTTGGTGACCCGGTCGCTGCCGCCCTCGGAACGGTCGGCGAGATGCAGGATCTCGTCGCGCGCGGGACCCTCGCCGCGCAGGGCGGCCCGCAGCACGTTCGCCAGGACGCCCTCCACTACCTCGCCCACTGTCTCCTCGTCCAGGGGGAGTCCGTCGACGAGCAGATGCGGGCAGACCGCGCCGGCGGGCACGGGCGGGTCGCTCATCCGCTTCAGCTCGCCGTACACACTCATGTCGGTCTCGGTGAAGTGCGCGTACGACACCGGCTCAAGGCCCTGGGCGCGCAGATCCTCCTCGTACAGGGCGTGGATCTCGTGCGGATCGATCCCGACCGGCTCCCGTACGCCGCCCTCCGCCGGGTCCCCCGTCAGACGGGTGGGCAGCTTGCTGCGCAGCCGCCGCATCACGACATGGTTGATGGAGACCTCGGCGGCCAGCTTGAACACCGGGTCCTCGCGCAGCTCCGCGGCCATGTACAGATGACGGTGTATGAGATGGCGCGCCTCGTGGAAGAGCACGAACCGCACTCCGTCCGCGCCGATCGCCTCGAAGAACTCCGGGTTGTAGAGAAGCACGCAGCTGCCGTCGCCGGTGGCGACCACCGCCGCCGTGTCCACGGCCAGGGTGGGGATCTGCTGGTGGCACTTGGTGTAGAGCCAGGAGGCGATCGCGCTCTCGCGCACCCCGAAGTCGAGCATCGCGGCTTCCTTGAGCCGTCGGCCCTTCTCGGTGACACCGGGGTCCGGCGGATCGGCCAACAGCCGCCGCCAGTCCCGCAGTTCGACGGCGCGCTGGGGCGCGGTCACGGACGCTTCGGTCATGGGAAAACACTAGCGGCGGGGTCTGACATCCCGTCCGGCGTCACCCGGGCCTGTGGATAACCTCGGCGCGGACGGCGCCGACGGCGGGGCAGCCGGACGGCGTCAGGCGGGCCACTCCCACGACATGCCGTGTATCCCCGCCGGGCACTTCGGCGGCAGCATGTGCGCCGAGTGTGAGACGTCCAGGGCGATCTGCCGGCTGCTGGCCTTCTCGGCGCCGATCCGCTCGCGGTAGTAGCGGTGGCAGCTCACGGGCAGGGCGTCCGGGTGGAAGTAGACGTGAAGCAGATACTCGCGCAGGCTCACCCGCGTACGGCGCTCGTGGTACGTCGAGACCTCGCGGCTCGGAGTGAGCGAGATGGTGTAGTCGGTCACCACCGTCTCGTTCTTGGCCAGTTCGCCGCCGAAGAGGATCTCCGTCACGATGCTCCGCCGCTCCGGCAGGAACTCCACACGGCCGAGCTTGCCGCACCGTACGGTGACGTCGACCGACGCCGTCGCCGGGTCGTCGATGACATGCACGGCGGTCATCCGGCTCGCGCCGTCGCGCGTCGCGCGCAGCACCTGGTTCACGGACAACTGCCGTATGCAGCGCTCCTCGTCCAGATGGACCGTCTCGTGGATGACGAGGGAGGTGACGTCCTCGTTGAAGCGCGCGAAGTCCGGGCCGAGGGCCTGTTCCACGTCGGAGTTCTCACCGAAGACACGGTGGGACGCGGACAGGTCGAGCAGCTCCGACGTCGTGCGGCCGCGTGGCCTGCCGGGGCGCAGCAGCGAACGGAGCGCGCCCGCCGGGAGGGCGAGGATGGACTCCAGCGCGTCCACGGCGCGCAGCGACCGCGCACGCTCGGGCTGGCTCCGCCCGCGCTGCCAGTAGCTGAGGGTGGCGAGGCTGACGCCGATGCCCTGGGCTTCGAGCCGGTCGCGTACGCGCTCCAGGGAGAGCCCGCGGCGGCGCAGCGCGTCACGGAAGACCTCGGCGAACGTCACCTCGGCGTCCGGGTCCGCCCCGTCTTTGCCTGCCCCGTCCCCATCGGCCCCGCCCAGGTCCATGTCCGTGTCCACGTCGGTCATGGCAGCAGCTCCGATCGAACTCCGATACTTCCGTCCGATGGTAAGCGGACGACGAAAGCCGCCCACCGGTAAGGGTGAGCGGCTCCGTCGCCGTCTCTCCGGGGGCATCGGAGAGAGCAGTGGCCCGGCCGGCGTCGGTCGGTGCCGGATGAGGTCAGGCGACGTTCAGGGTGAGCTTGTAGTGCGTGAGCGCGTCAGTGAGCGGCTGGAAGTACGAGGAGCCGCGGCCGTTCACACCAGTGCAGTTCTGGCCGATCGGGCCGCCGGATGTCATGCCCTGCGCCTGGTTGCCGGAGATGTACGCGCCGCCGCTGTCGCCGCCCTCGGTGCAGACGGTGGAGCTGCCGAGGCCGGTGACGACCGTGTCCGGACCGCCGCTGGCGTCGGTGTAGGTGACGGTGACGTTGTACGAGCCCACGGTGCCGCACGTCCAGCCGGTGGTCTGGCCGGACTTGCACATCGCCGAACCCTGCGACGCGCGCGTGCTGCCCTTGACCGCGACGTTCGCGGCCTCGCCGTACGTGGTGACCTGGGTGCCTATCGAGTCCTCGGCGTCGACCGCCGCGATGCCCATGTCGACGCTGCGGGTACCCACGGCGAAGCGGGAGTTGGTGCCCTTGGCGAACTTGACGTTGTTGTACGCCAGGTTCGGCAGGTCCTCGATGCAGTGGCCCGCGGTCACCAGATACTGCTTGCCCGCCGCGTCACGCGCCCCGAAACCGACGGAGCAGATGTAGCCGTTGAACGTCATCCGGCTGCCCGGCGGCACCACGGTCTGGGTCTCAAGACGCTCCTGGCCCCGCACGACACGGACGGCGTCGCCGTGCTTGCTCGCGGCCTTGATGAACGAGCGGGCGGCGGCGCCGCTGTCGCTGTTCACCTCCACCGTGACGGTGTCGGACGCGAGGTCGACCGCCCACGACGAGACACCGGCGGGAACCTGCTTGACGGCCTTCGCGTCCAGCTCGCTCTTGATCCGGTCCAGCGCGGACTTGCCGTGCTCGGGGACACGGGCGGTGAGGCCGGCGTCCTCCACCCGGGCGGCGGATCTCGCGTCCGGCGCGTTCACCGTGAGCGTGCCCGCCTTGGTGAAGAAGGCGCCGTCCGTCTTGATGCCCTGCTTGTTCACGGCGGCCAACTCGCGCTGCTGCGCGGCCTCGTGGTCGAGCCGGTCCACGGCCGCCTGCTCGCTGCCACCGAGCGTCTTGGCGAGTGCCGCCACCATCTCGGGCTGGTACCGGGGCGCCTGGGCCGCGGCACCGGACGGGTCGGCGGCCTGCGCGCCGGTCACGGCGGAGGCCGAGAGCAGGACGCCGGTCACGGCGGCGACGAGATATTTGCGGGAAACCTGCACAGTGCTTCCTCTCGTTATCGGAGGCAGCGCCGAACCGCACCGCGTCAAGCCCCTGGGGAGGAAGGGTGTTTGACGCGGGGGTTCATGGGAGGGCGCTTGTCCGGCGACGTGGATGGGGGGTGTGTGGGGCGTCGCGGGATGAACTCTCGCCGAACGCTCCCTTTCCGGACAAGCCCTGGCCAGGAAGCTATTTTCAACAGAGTTGCGGATAACTGTTGAGGGACGCGGCACCGGCCGGCTGTTGAGGGACGCGGCACTCGTCAGCTGTCGACGGACCCGCTACCCCGTGTCACGACGACCGCCGCCTTCAGGTCGGCCCAGAACTCCGGGGTGACGGCGACCCCGTAGCCCAGCCGGTAGACGGTGGTCGTGGCGCGCCGCCGTACGCGCAGTCGTACCTCCGTCGGGCCCGGGTGCGCCTTCAGGATCTCCTTGAGCTGGCGGACCGAATCCGGCGTGACGTGCGACTCGTGCATGTCGAGTCGTACGGGCGCGTGCGCGCCGACATCGCTCAGGTCGGGAACGCGCATCTCCATCGCGACAAGGCGGGGGACGTCCTCGCGCTTGTCGAGACGGCCCTTGACGAAGACGACGGTGTCCTCGACCAGTTGGGTGGCCACCAGTTGATACGTCGCGGGGAAGAACATGCACTCGATCGAGCCCGCCAGATCCTCCACGGTGGCGATCGCCCACGCGTTGCCCTGCTTGGTCATCTTGCGCTGGAGGCCGGAGATGATGCCGCCGATGGTGACCACCGCGCCGTCCGCGTGCTCGCCGCCGGTGAGCTGTGAGATCGCCGCGTCCGACTTGTCGGACAGGACGTGCTCGATACCGAGGAGCGGGTGGTCGGAAACGTACAGGCCGAGCATTTCCCGTTCCTGCGCGAGCAGATACGACTTGTCCCACTCCACGTCGGAGAATTCCACGTCGAGCCCGAAGCCCGGACCCTGCTCGGAGGACGGGCTACCACTGTCACCCGCGTCGCCGAAGAGGTCGAACTGGCCCTCCGCCTCCTTCCGTTTGATCTGTACGACGTTGTCGATCATCGGCTCGTGGTGGGCCGCCAGCCCTTTCCTCGTATGCCCCATCTCGTCGAACGCGCCCGCCTTGATGAGCGATTCGACGGTGCGCTTGTTGCAGACGACCGCCTCGACCTTGTCCAGGAAGTCGGGGAACGTGGCGTACTTCCCCTTCGCCTTGCGCGACCGGACGATCGATTCGACGACGTTCGCGCCGACATTCCGGACGGCCGTCAGTCCGAAGAGGATCACGTCGTCGCCCTGCGCGGCGAAGTTCGCCACCGACTCGTTCACATTCGGCGGCAGCACCTTGATGCCCATCCGACGGCACTCGTTGAGATAGACCGCCGACTTGTCCTTGTCGTCGCGTACGGACGTGAGGAGCGCGGCCATGTACTCGGCGGGGTGGTTCGCCTTGAGATACGCCGTCCAGTACGAGACCAGCGCGTACGCCGCCGCGTGTGCCTTGTTGTACGCGTATCCGGCGAACGGGACCAGTACGTCCCACACCGCCCGTACCGCGTCGTCCGAATAGCCGCGCTCCCGGCAGCCGTCGCGGAACGGCACGAACTCCTTGTCCAGGACCTCTTTCTTCTTCTTTCCCATGGCCCGGCGGAGCAGATCCGCCTGCCCGAGCGTGTAGCCGGCCAGCACCTGCGCCGCCTTCTGGACCTGTTCCTGGTAGACGACCAGGCCGTAGGTGATCCCGAGGACGTCCTTGAGCGGCTCCTCCAACTCCGGGTGGATCGGGGTGATTTCCTGCTGCTTGTTCTTGCGCAGCGCGTAGTTCGTGTGCGAGTTCATGCCCATCGGGCCCGGCCGGTAGAGCGCGGTGACGGCGGTGATGTCCTCGAAATGGTCGGGCTTCATCAGCCGCAGCAGGGCGCGCATCGCGTTTCCGTCGAACTGGAAGACACCGAGTGTGTCGCCCCGGCCGAGGAGTTCGAAGGTCGGCCGGTCGTCGAGCGGCAGCGA
This sequence comes from Streptomyces sp. NPDC058665, assembly GCF_042714995.1. Classification (NCBI taxonomy): domain Bacteria; kingdom Bacillati; phylum Actinomycetota; class Actinomycetes; order Kitasatosporales; family Streptomycetaceae; genus Streptomyces; species Streptomyces sp. NPDC058665. Next base: position 1,374 of record NZ_JBHXRX010000029.1, on the reverse strand, counting down.
CAGCAGCTCCAGGCCGATGCCTTTGTTCGTCCGCACCATGGTGACGGCGTCGTCCATGATGGTCAGATTCCGCAGACCCAGGAAGTCCATCTTCAGCAGACCGAGCGACTCGCACTGCGGATAGTCCCACTGCGTGATCGTGACGCCGTCGGTGTGCCTGACCCAGACCGGCACATGGTCGGTGATCGTCTCGCTGGACATGATCACGCCGGCCGCGTGCACACCCATCTGCCGCACCAGACCCTCGACACCCTTCGCCGTGTCGATGACTTTCCGCACGTCGGGCTCGTTCTCGTACATCGCCCGGATCTCGCCCGCCTCGTCGTAGCGGGGGTGGGCCGGATCGGTGATGCCGGAGAGTTCGATGCCTTTGCCGCCGACATCGGCGGGCATCGCTTTCGTGAGCCGGTCACCCATCGCGTACGGATAACCCAGCACGCGCGCCGAGTCCTTGATGGCGTTCTTCGCCTTGATCTTTCCGTAGGTCCCGATCATGGCGACCTTGTCGGCGCCGTATTTCTCGGTCACATAGCGGATCACTTCCACCCGTCTGCGCTCGTCGAAGTCGATGTCGACATCGGGCATCGATACGCGCTCGGGATTGAGGAACCGCTCGAAGATCAGACCGTGTTCGATCGGGTCGAGGTCGGTGATGCCCATCGCGTACGAGACAAGTGACCCGGCCGCGGAGCCCCGCCCCGGTCCCACGGCGATGCCGTTGTTCTTGGCCCACATGATGAAGTCGGCGACGACCAGGAAGTACCCCGGGAACCCCATCTCGATGATGATGCCCATCTCGTACTCCGCCTGGCGCCGGTACTGCTCGCCCACACCCCCCGGAAAGCGGGTGCGCAGGCCTTTGGCGACTTCCTCGCGGAACCAGGTGACTTCGGTAAAGCCGTCGGGGATGTCGAACTTGGGCATCAGGTTCCGCTCCTGGAACCAGCCCTCCGTATCGATCTGCTGCGCGACCAGAAGCGTGTTCGCACACCCCTCCTGCCAGGCGTCCGACGAGTCGACCGCATACATCTCGTCCGTCGACTTCAGGTAATAACCCGTCCCGTCGAACCGGAACCGGTCCGGATCCGACAGATTCTTACCCGTCTGAATACACAGCAGCGCATCATGCGCCGTCGCCTCGCCCGCATACGTGTAATGCGAGTCATTCGTCACCAGCGGCGGGATCCCCAGCTTCTTCCCCACCTCCAGCAACCCGTCCCGCACCCGGCGCTCGATCTCGATCCCGTGATCCATCAACTCCAGGAAATACCGGTCCTTGCCGAAGATGTCCTGGTAATCCGAAGCCGCCTGCATCGCCTCGTCGAACTGCCCCAGCCGCAACCGCGTCTGCAACTCACCCGACGGACACCCCGT